>CAZLCF010000005.1:21761-30390 GCA_964557905.1 uncultured Rikenellaceae bacterium
AACTGTCAGCTGAAGCTGACGGCAATTGAAATACTATTTTATAAAAGCAAGCCTGATTTCGAAACACTAAATTACAGTTGGTTTCAGCCAACGGTTTTTGACATTCTACACAATATGGGCTTTAGCCCAATTGATTTATTTGATTTATATCCCAAACTTTCCTAACTTTATCACAATGAACACATAACATGGCAAGTCTACTCCCGGGATTTGAATACGACATCTTTATCAGCTACCGCCAGAAGGACAACAAATACGACGGCTGGGTAACTGAATTTGTTGATCATCTGAAGGGAGAGCTTGAGTCAACTTTCAAGGAAGACATCAGCGTTTATTTTGATATTAACCCTCACGATGGACTTTTAGAAACGCATGATGTGGATGCATCCCTGAAGGAAAAGCTTAAATGTCTCGTATTCATTCCGATTATCTCACGCACTTACTGTGATCCTAAATCCTTTGCCTGGGAACATGAGTTTAAGGCATTTGTAGAACAGGCTACTCAGGATAAGTTTGGGTTAAAGATAAAACTGCCTAACGGGAACGTGGCAAACAGAATACTTCCGGTACGTATACATGATCTTGATATTGCTGATATTAAATTATGTGAACTGGTCCTTGACGGAGTGCTTCGCGGAGTAGAATTTATTTATAAAGAACCGGGAGTGAACAGATCCCTTACTCCGGATGATGATGAAAAGAATAATTTAAACAAAACCAGGTACAGAAATCAGATTAATAAGGTTGCTCTCGCCATAAATGAAATTATTCAGGGATTAAAGACAGAGCCGGAATGGCTTCGTTTAAAAGAAAGGATCGATACGGAGAACCATAAGGAATATGAAGAAACCAGGGAAAGAACAAGAAAGGCAGGAAAGGAGAAACCTGTTAAATCAGGTAAGCGTAAACTAATATCCATTTTGGTTATTGTTGCAATATTATTAATTGCTGCAATACTGGCTTATCCGAAAATATTCAAACGGAATACTCTGGAAAAGCTACAATCCTCAGGGGAAAGAATTTCTGTTGCTGTAATGCCATTTCAGAATATGACTGGTGATACAACAATGAAAAACTGGCAGGACATGATCCAGTTTAGTTTAAGCAGTTCTCTTTCAAGCTCAGAGGATTTAATAATAAGACAAATAGAATCAATAGACTACCTGATTAAAACCAAAGGGCTCACTAATTATGATTCATTCACACCTGTTGTTGCAAGATCAATCTCAAGGAAACTGAACGCAGATGTCTTTATTCATGGTGGGATTTTGAAAGCAGGACCTTCAATACGAATAGATGCACGATTAATTGATTCAAAGACTGGCACAATATTAAGATCTTTCCCGGTCAATGTAACTTCTCTGGAAGAAGTAACCAATAAATTTATAGATTCGCTTGCATTTATGGTAAGAGAGTTTCTTCTGTTATCTGAACTTACACAGAAGAGACTACCTGATCAACAGCTTCCTCTTGTTTCTATCAGTTCATCTGATGCGTACCGGAATTATATCTCCGGCAAAAACGCTTTTGCGAAACATGATTGGGACGAAGCAATCGAATATCTCTCAGAAGCGGTTAGAATTGATCCCGACTTTACTTTTGCAGCAATATTGCTTTCCTGGTCATATGCCAATCAAGGTCATTATGAGAAGGGAAAAGAATGTCATCTTCGGATTTATGAAAAAAAAGATTCTATGCCATTGCATATAAGAACCAAATTAATGTTTCAACATGCTGGTTACTTTGAAGGACCGATGGAAACGATTAGATACCTTAAACTTCTGGCGGATTATGATGACCAGGATCCATTTAATTTTTCTGATTTAGGGGACGTTTACAATAACCTGGGGCAATATGACAATGCTATACCTGAATTTAAGAAGGCACTGGATATTTATAAGAAATGGGGCTCAAAACCATTCTGGATTAATCAATACACTGGTCTTGCATCAGCATATCATAAAACTGGTCAGTTCGGGAAAGAGAGAAGGATTCTCAGGAAAGCAGAAAGTGATTTTCCTGATGATCCGGCATTGATTGAAAGACAGGCTATTTTGGCACTGAGTAAAGGGAAAGTCAATGCTGCGAATGAATATATTGATAAATACAAATCAATTCGCAGAAATAAGATGGCATCTGAGGCAGTTATAGCTACAAGCCTGGCAGAAATTCTTTCTGAGGCAGGCATACCAGATAAAGCGGAGGAATATCATCGGCAGGCACTTTTGGCAGAACCTGAAAATCCAATAAGAATGAATAATCTTGCCAGGTTCCTGATTGATAAGGATCGAAATATTAATGAAGGATTGGAACTCATTGAAAAGGCACTTGAAATAAATCCTGATAATTATGAGTATTTGGATACAAAAGCATGGGGATTATACAAGCAAGGTAATTATATGGAAGCATTCGAGCTTCTTGAAAAAAGCTGGGAGTTAAAACCTGTTTATAATCACGAAATATATCTTCATCTCGAGGCAGCAAAAAAAGCTGTTGCCAGTCAAAAGGATAATTAACTACCTTCCGATCTCCCTTACATTGTTTGCCAGGTGCCGCCTGTACCAGGGGGAATAATACAGTTTGTTTCTTCCCAGGCGGGTAAGATCACAGGATGTATCCACTTTCCTGACGATCTTTCTAGCCTTTCTCTCTGTTGCACAACCTGCACCGGCAAAGGAAGCAACCAGGAACAGGAGAAGAATGATTTTTAATATGCTGACGGCCTTTGAGATGTAATATCAATATTAAAGTTATATATCAAAGATACTCAACTTTAAGGAACTGAAAATTATATGAAAATCCTAGTATTTCGGCAATGTATAACCGTTGTTGTATACAGGAGTGATCAGTTTGTTTGCTGTCTGGGATGTAAATTCCTGTTTATCGTTATTCCAGAAGACTTTTTCACCGGTACGGTATGCAATGTTCCCCATCTGTGCAACAAGAGCCACATTGCGTCCGATATCAATCCCGGCATTTAGTTTATTCGGAGTGTTATTCTTAATACATTCAAGGAAATTCCTGGTATGAAGATCGAGTCCCGAACCAACATTCTCCTGCAGGGGAACAGCTTCAATTTTTTGTTTTTCAGGAAATACCTCCCATCCGTCACGGTCAAGAACGAGAGTGCCATTCTCCCCGGTATAAGCCATTCCATGAGGCCTTTTCCAGTTGCCAAGGCCGATGCCTATCGTATGTTCCCAGATCATTGTAAAATCCTTGAAGTCATACACTGCTGTCATGGTATCGGGAGTAACCATATCATCATCGGGGAATGCATATTTTCCACCTATTGCCATTACAGATTCCGGAACTGATTTTCCCATACCATATAATATATAATCAATGAGGTGTACTCCCCAGTCTGTCATCAGCCCGTTGCCATATTCCCAGTACCAGCGCCATGTAAAATGGAACCGGTTCTTATTAAATGGACGTTTCGGAGCCGGTCCGAGCCAGCGGTCATAATCAACACCTTCAGGTACAGGTGAATCAGGTACCTTCGGAACAGGACCTTTCCAATCGACAAACGACCATGCCTTGCATACCCGTATACGTCCAAGCTTGCCGGATTTAAGATAATTTACAGCGTCAACAAAATGAGGCTGGCTTCTCTGCCACTGACCAACCTGGACCATCTTACCATGTTTTTCAACGGCTTTCTGCATTATGTTTATTTCTGCAATGGAATTACCTATTGGCTTTTCAACATATACATGATTCCCGGCTTCAAGGGAATTACAAAATGTCAGGCAATGCCAGTGATCCGGTGTTCCTATTATAACAACGTCAATGTTTTTGTCTTCAAGCATTTTACGGTAATCGACATATAATTTCGGTCTGGGATGATCCATCTTTACAATGTCATCCGTGCGTCTGTTCAGTACATTGAGGTCCACATCGCATAAAGCAATACACTCTACCTCAGGATTTTTAAGAAATGAATCAAGGTCACTCCAGCCCATGCTGTTTCCTCCTATCAGTGCAACCTGTATTTTGTCAGATGCTGGAATCTTCATTCTGGCTTTTGCAAGTGCATCATGAGGAATTATCGATCCTGCAGCCAGTATTGAAGCTGTCTTTATAAAGTTTCTGCGTGATGAGGACATAATATTATTGTTTTAAAAAATAAGCCGCAAGGTAATATTAAATTGGAAAAAAATCATTCTGCCGGTTTGAAAATCAGGTCACATACATCTGCTTTCTTGAACATCTTACCGGCAATCTTTTTAATATCCTTTACAGTAAACGACTTCAGGATGTTCTCATAATTGGCAGGGTCATCAAAATTAATTCCGTAACTGTAGTACCTTGAAAGTGTCGAACTCCAGTATGCATTATGCAGTTTATCCTCTTCACGGTTTTTCAAAAGGTTGGCAACTGCTTTATCGAGATTCTCCTTGCTGGGACCGGATTTTACTATGTTATCAAGCTCCCTGTAAATGATAGCTTTCAGTTCATTGGCTCTTTCAGGATCACAATCGAACATAATATATCCCTCAGCTCTTTCAGATGGTCTTTTAGTATTTGACAATGAGACACTTATGGTATAAGTACCACCCTCATCTTCCCTTACCTTTTCAACATAAACAATATCAAGAATTCCATTTATGACCGATAGTCCAAGATTATAATACGGGCTGTATTTTAAATCTTTTTCAAACGCCAGGAACACCGTGGATTTTGGTATGGTAAGAGGGAAGCTGATCTCTCTGGTGATCCTGCCATCAGGCTGTTCAACTTTCCTGTCAATCCATGTTTCTGTCCTTCCTTTGGCCGGGAGTGAACCTATATATTTTTCAATCATCGGGATGACGGTTTCCTGTTCAATATTTCCGACTATAAAGAATGTGAACTCATCGGCACCATTGAACCTGTCGTTGTAGATCTTCTGAATATCGTCAATAGTGATTTTATTGATGTTCTCCTTCGACAGGACGGGTGTTCTTTTACTGTATCCTGTTGTAATCAATGAAATACTATCACTTTTCATTTTATTCGGATCTTTTTCCATATTACCTATAAGAGCGGCATATCGTGCAATTATGGCATCATGAGCTCCCTTATCGAACCTTGGATCTGCCATCCGGAGATAAACCAGCTGCATCATTGTTTCAAAATCCTTTGGCGTGGCAGAACCACTTATGCTTTCGGTAGTTTCAGCAAGGCTCATTGCTGCAGAGGCTTTCTTCCCTGAAAGCATTTTCTGAAGGGAAATATTATCATAATCACCGGCCCCGTACATAGGCGCAATATTCGGAAGGAGGTAAGCCGCAAGCACAAGCTCATCATCAAGTTTTGAGAGGCCTCCGAAGCTGAATGCGGTCAGGAGAACATTATCTTTTTCATAGTCAGCTTTCCTGTAAATGACTTTCACGTTATTTTCAAGGGTCCATTCAACAGCATCGAACTGCGGCAAAGGAACCGTTTTAATGATCTTTGAGCCTTTCAGCTCCTCTTTTATGAGTGATTCAGCAAGGGCTTCATCAACATAGGCAGTAAGCTGTGAATTTTTAACCTTATTGATGATATCAAGTGCTTCCTGTTCAGAAAGGTGTTTGATATCATCTCCTTCAAGTCCCTGGATTATGATTGTCCTGTTCTCATCAATCATAACCTGTCTGAATTTTGCCGAGATCTCTTCGGGGGTTATTCCGTCAACGACCTCTTTTAAGTATTCGTAATCGAAATCGGCAGAGGTAAGAGGTTCACCGGTAAGAAAATAATTCTGGATCCATCCTACATAAGTATCGTTACTGATCTTGTCCTTTTGTTTAACAGTATTTTCAAAATTAGCGAGCATCCTGGCTTTTGCACGGTCCAGTTCGCCTTTGGTGAATCCGAATTTACTGGCTCTTTCAGCTTCAGCATAAACGGCTTCAAAGGCTACCGCTTCTTCATTCTTCCGGGCGATGGCTGTTATTGAAAATGCATCATAGCCTCTTGGATAATAAGAGCCCAGAGATATGGAGCCGGTCACAAAAGGAGGATTACCCTTCTGGAGGAGCTCATTTATCCTGGTGTTGATCATAGAGTTCATCAGCGATATCATATAGCTGTCACGCAGATACTTAAGATCTCTTTTGTCCTTAGGCACATCTTTGTGAAGAGCCACAACGGAGACCTCTGTTTGCGGAGCCTCCTTATCTGTAGCAAGAACAAAGTATGTTTCACTGTGATACGGGACTTCAGAAAAATATCTTGGCAATGGATTTTCAACCGCAGGGATTTTTGAGAAAAGAATTTTGATCTTTGATTCCACATCATCAACATTTATATCGCCGACCACTGCAATGGCCTGCAGATCTGTGCGGTACCAGTCGTGATAAAAATCTCTTATGGTATTATATGAAAAATTCTTAATAACATCCAGAGATCCTATTACATCTCTTTCAGGATATTTTGATCCTTTCAATACAACCGGGATTACCTTATCGAAAAGCATCCTTGCCGAAGCATCTTTATATCTGCGCCATTCTTCTGTAATAACACCGCGTTCAAGGTCTATCTCTTTGTCGAGAAGCGAAATATTATCTGACCAGTCATGCAAGATCAGGAGGCAGGTATCCACAAGATCCGGCCTGGTATCCACCGGGACGTCTGAAAGATTATATACTGTTTCATCGTACCAGGTATAAGCATTTATATTTGGGCCAAATGCCATTCCATGTTTTTCAAGGCCGTTGATGATAGCTTTCCCGGGGAAGTTTCCGGTTCCGTTCAGGGCCATGTGCTCAAGGAAATGAGCAAGACCGTTCTGATCATCATTTTCAAGGACGGCCCCGACATTCTGAATTATATAAAAGCTGGCTCTTTTTTCAGGTTCCTTGTTATGGCGGATAAAATAGGTAAGTCCGTTTTCGAGTTTTCCCATCCTTATTTCAGGATCGACCGGAGCAAATGAGCTGAGGTCAGCCTGGGTATAGGAGGCAGTTGAAAACAGCAATGAAACAACCACGCTGAGAAGAAATTTAACAGGTTTCATGTTATAAAGATTAGTTATAAATTAAAACATTTGAATAACGATAAATAATTATACGGATGTAATGCAGTTTGCTTAACAGTAAAGATAAGAAACAAAAAGGATTGTGTCAAAATAATTTAAAAAAGACCATGAAGTTCAGCGTTGATCTTATCGATCACTTCGCTGAGATGATCCTTATTATTCGGGAAATTATAATGGTCGGCTTCGATAATGAGCATTTTACCAAGGTTATATGTTTCAATCCATGCTTCATATCTTTCATTCAGCCTTTTCAGATAGTCAATGCGGATGGAGCTTTCATACTCCCGTCCCCGTTTCTGGATCTGGTTCACAAGGGTGGGAACCGATGCCCTCAGATAAAGAAGAAGGTCAGGAGGCTGAACCAGTGAGCTCATCATTTTAAAGAGAGTTGAATAGTTATCAAAATCGCGTGTCGACATCAAACCCATTGAATGCAGGTTCGGTGCAAAAATATAAGCGTCTTCATAAATTGTCCTGTCCTGGACAATAGTCTTATCTGATTTTCTTATTTCAAGTATCTGGCTGAAGCGTGAATTGAGAAAATAGATCTGCAGGTTGAATGACCAGCGCTGCATATCGTCATAAAAATCGTTAAGATAAGGATTGTCGTCAACGTCTTCATAATGAGGCATCCAACCGTAATGCTTGGCAAGGAGTCCTGCCAACGTGGTCTTCCCCGATCCTATATTTCCTGCGATAGCGATATGCATGGTTGAAGTTTTTTATAAAATTACAAAAAATGATTAAGGTTTTACACCATCAAACAGATAAAGTTCCTCAATGTATTCACGCGTATTGGAAAGTCTTGGAACCTTGTTCTGTCCGCCCAGTTTGTTTTTTGATTTCAGCCAGTTATGGAACGTTCCTTTTGGAACAGACCGTATTATCGGCTTCACAAGATTAATGTCCTTAAACCGTTTAGCTTCATAGTCGGAGTTGACCGACTGGAGGGTGCTGTCGAGTATATCAGCAAACCGGTCAAGATCAACAGGACTTTTTTCGAATTCAATTATCCATTCATGTGAACCCCTGGAAGAGGCATCCATGAAAACAGGTCCTGCTGTGTACTCCGAGATTATAGCATTCGTTGAACTGCATGCTGCCTCCAGTGCCTTATCCGCATTATCGACAATTACCTCCTCTCCAAAGGCATTGATAAAGTGCTTTGTTCTTCCTGAGATATGGAACCTGTAAGGCTGAAGGCTGGTGAATACTATTGTATCACCTATCATATATCGCCACAGACCACCATTGGTCGAAATGACAATAGCATAATTCACACCTGTCTCTACCTCTCCAACGGTATAGGCGGGTGGAAATTTATCACCGGTTTTATCAGCGGGGATAAACTCGTAAAAAATTCCGTAATCGAGCATCAGCAGCATATCGGCATTTGACGGATCATCCTGAATCCCGAAAAATCCTTCAGATGCATTATATGTTTCCATGTAATGCATCTGATCATCCGGAATCAGCTTTTTATACAGCTCACGGTACGGTGTAAAGTTTATCCCTCCGTGAAAGAAAACCTCAAGATTAGGCCAAACTTCAAGAAGATTTGATTTCCCTGTATAAGCAAGAATATATTTTATCAGGGTAAGGAACCATGAGGGAACGCCTGAA
>CAZLCF010000006.1:0-28932 GCA_964557905.1 uncultured Rikenellaceae bacterium
CTCAGCACCAGCATCCTTCCCTGGAAATCTTTTGCCAGGTTATCGGAAATAGTAATCTTTCCTTCTTTTTTATCCTTCCATACCTGGCAGATCATCACGAAGCCTATAAACTGCATTGTGCGTTCTATAGTCTTGAAGATCTGATCGAGCCTCCCGCGGTCGGGCTGGCGCATGGAAGCAGAGAAGAGCCTCCTAAGTTCTATCCCGATTGGCCACGGAAAGTTTTTAATGATAATATCACCCTGCATGCGGGGATCGAGGGTTTCCTCCTCTTCTTCATCAGCCACAAGCATTTTTTGAAGAGATGGTTTATAGATCAGCATCTCCTGGAAGACCTTCTGAATGAGCATTTCATTTGTTGCTACCATGTACGGAAAGATTAAGTGAATACAATCAGGTAACCTTTTCTGTAGTTTGTCTTACCACAAAAAGGAAAAATTACAACAAAATTTTGGGAAATGCAAATAAAGGTACAAGGTACACGGTGCAAGGTCCTCGGTAATTGGTGCCGGTCGTCGGTAGCCGGTTGCCTGTAGCCTGTCGCCGTTTTAATACCCAGCTGCCTGGCCGTCTTTCCGCGATTCAGAGGCGCCGTACCAGACTTTGTTCTTATCGTCCCACATGATAGCCTGATAGCCGCCATAGCCTCCCAGGTTCCATTGTATCCTGTGACCCATCGACATCAGCTTCTGGATCACTTCAGTACGGAATCCGCTCTCAAGCTGCAGTATCCCTCCATCGGCCATCTGCTCTCCTGTTGGTTCGGAAGAGCCTGTATGATAGATCCTCGGTGCATCACCTGCCTCCTGGAGATTCATCTTAAAATCAATGAGGTTAACAACTATCTGGGCATGTCCCTGCGGCTGCATGTCGCCGCCCATCACCCCGAAGCTGATCCAGGGCTTGCCGTTTTTTGTTATGAAAGCAGGAATAATAGTATGGAAGGGTCTCTTACCGGGTGCATATACATTTGCATGTCCGGGCGCAAGGCTGAACATCTCACCCCTGTCCTGGAGTATAAATCCAAGTCCTGTAGGGCACATTCCTGATCCCATTCCGCGATAGTTGCTCTGGATCAGTGAAACCATATTCCCGTATTTATCTGCCACTGTAAGGTAAATCGTGTTGCCGGCTTCAATGACGCCTGCATCATAAATCCTGGATGCTTTCTCAGGATCAATGAGCTTACGTCTTTCGGCGGCGTATTTCTTCGAGATCAGTTCAGCGACAGGTACTTTGCTGAATACCGGATCAGTGTAATATTTGGCGCGGTCCTCAAAGGCAAGCTTTTTTGCTTCAGTAAAAAGGTGAATGTATTCCGTTGATCCAAAGCCCATTGAGGCAAGGTCATAACCTTCAAGGATGTTCAGTATCTGAAGGGCTGCTATGCCCTGACCGTTAGGCGGTAGTTCCCAAACCTCATATCCGCGGTATGTTGTTTTTACCGGCTCCACCCATTCTGAATGATGACGCGACAGATCATCCAGAGTAAGAAATCCGTCCTGCTTTTGCATGAATGCAGAAATATCACGTGCAATACTTCCCCTGTAAAATTCATTCCGTCCGCCTTTTACTATCTTTTCAAGTGTGTTTGCCAGGAGCGGATTTTTAAATATCTCGCCTTTTGCCGGAGTCTTTCCGCCAGGCATATATACTTCTTTTACATTAGGATATTCCTTGAGAGCATTTACTCCTCTTTCGAGATAATAAGCAATAACTTCAGTGACGGGGAAGCCTTCGCGGGCATAGCTTATTGCAGGTTGAAGTATGTCTTTCATAGGAAGGCGTCCGAACATATCGTGCATTTCGTACCACCCGTCAACGCATCCGGGCACTGAAACGGGCAATGGTCCTCGTGAGGGGATGAAATCATAGCCGTTCTCCTTGAAATATTCCAGCTTAAGCGATCTCGGTGATCTGCCGCTTGCATTGAGTCCGTAGAGCTTTCCTTTCTCGGCGCTCCAGATAAGTGCAAAAAGATCTCCTCCTATGCCGCACCCGGTTGGTTCCATCAGACCAAGCACTGCATTTGCCGCAATGGCAGCATCAATGGCATTACCGCCCTTTTTGAGAATGTCAAGAGCAACCTGTGTGGCAAGAGGCTGGCTCGTTGCAGCCATTCCATTACGGGCAATAACTTCAGACCTGGTTGCAAAATTGTGCCCTGTGACCCTGTCCTGGGAAAACAGGGTGACTGGTATAAAAAGGATAAAGATAATTGTAAAAAAACCTTTCATGTCCGGAATGTTTATTTTGCAAAGGTAAAAAACAGTATATTATTTTGCCATGGCCTTCTTTTTTAATTCCGGCGGCATTTTTTCAATCGCATACCTCAGTGATGTGCGGGGCATGGTTTTCTTATTTCTCATTATATAATCGAACACCTTTTTCTGATGAGCCTGGCTTGCGACCTTGAGCATCCAGCCGTAACCCTTCTGAACCATGTCATCAGGATCGGAATGAAGGATATCAGCTATTTCAAAGATGTCTTTGAGAAACCTGCCTTTACGGGCCGGAACTATAAGCGTCACGGCAGAGGCACGCTTTACCCAGCGGTTTTCGGACCTTGCCCATCTCTTAAGTTGTTCAAGGTAAGACGGATACATTTCAATGAACGTACCCACGGTATGGTTGCACAGAGTATCACATGCTGCCCAGTTTGAAACATATTTGTTCACCCACCTTTCAAATAACTTAAAATCAGCAGGCACATATTCCTTGCGCACATTATATGACCACATGCATGCAATACCGGCTTCTTCAATGAATCCTGATTTCCATAATTCTTCACATAATGAGAAGATATTGGATTTGGACTTATCAGTTATTGTCTTGTAAAACTCCTTACTGATTTGCTCCACCTTTGCCGATTTCAGTCCATAGATCTTAATATTTTCCTTGAAGAATCTCTCTCCCTGGATCCTGGTTTTTTCATCGGCGTTCCGGATCAGTTCTTCCCGGATCTTAGCTATAATCTGATTCATATTTTATGTACATTATTTCAGTCCCATTTGTGTTACTTTGTGACATCCTTTGTGTCCCTTCGTGGTAAAAAAAGATAATAACCACAAAGGATCACAAAGTACACACTAAGGTACACAAAGGATTAATTAATAAGTTTATAAGTATTGATTATCTTTATAAATACTTTAATAGAAGGTAAAAACTCAACTAATATGAAACGGATACTTATTTTTTCGCTTTTATTATCTATTTGCCCAATGAGTCATTCTCAATTGTCTGATGCTCTGAAGTGGCATAAATATGAACTGTCATTTATCAGTAGTGCCGTATATGAAAATCCAATCCAGGATGTCTTGAGCTTTGAGGTGACCTTCACTTCGCCTACAGGCATTAAGAAGACTATCAATGGCTTCTGGGATGGGGGGGATGTCTGGAAAGCCAGGTTCATGCCTTATGAGACAGGTAAGTGGAACTTCGAGACAAAATGTTCTGATACCAAAAATCCGGGATTGAACAATCAGAAAGGATCATTTCTCTGCAAGCCTGACAGCGATCAGAAAGACATTTACAAGCATGGTCCGGTAATTAATCCTCCGGGCACATATTACCTCACTCATGCCGATGGCACTCCTTTCTTCTGGCTTGCATGTACGGCGTGGAACGGTGCGATGAAATCGACAGATGCAGAATGGGACCAGTACCTTCAGCAGAGGGCATTGAATAATTACAGCGCCATACAGCTTGTTACAACAGAGTTCAGAGGTTGCGATAAGAACAGTGAAGGACTTGTCGCTGTTCAGGGCTGCGGTCGCATAAGCATCAACCCTGAATTTTTCAGGAGGATAGACAGGAAAATCGACAAGGTAAATGAATACGGCCTTGTTGCTGCACCGGTAATACTGTGGGCACTGCCTGTGGCTGCAGGCAAAGAACTGAGTCCCGGTTATTATCTTCCTGATGATCAGGCAATTCTGCTCGCAAAATATATAGTTGCCAGGTATGGAGGCAATCATGTTGTATGGATACTGGGCGGCGATGGATTTTATACCGGGACCTTTGAACAGCGCTGGAAGACGATTGGCAGGGCAGTATTTGACGGAAATCAGCAGGGTATTGTCACACTGCATCCAAGCGGTACTTCGTGGATAGGGGAAGTTTATAAGGATGAACCTTGGTTGAATATAATAGGTTACCAGAGCAGTCACAGCAATTCGGAGGGAACGGTTCACTGGATCACCAAAGGCCCGATGAGCAAAATGTGGCCGCATCTTCCGGCAAGACCACTCATTAACCTGGAGCCAAATTATGAACAGATATTTTTCGAAATCACCGATAAAGATGTCCGTAATGCATCATACTGGAGCATTTTTGCCACACCCATAGCCGGCGTCACATACGGTGCAAACGGTATCTGGCCATGGCTGCGTAAAGGAGAAAAAATAATCAATCATGAAGATGCTGCGGGAACTTCGACATGGGATGTGAGCATAAACTTCCCTGGATCAATACAGATGGGATATCTTGCAAAATTCATTAAGAGGTTTGCATGGTGGGATTTCTATCCCGCACAGGAATTGCTGGTAAATCAGCCGGGGGATAAAATATATAATCATTTTGTTTCTGTTACAAAAACGACAGACAATAAAACTATCCTGGCCTATATACCAGTTAAAGAAACAATTATGTTACGGAAACCTGCCGGGCATAATTACAGTGTCAGATGGTTTGATCCGGTAAAGAATACATATTCTGACGGGACCGGCTCTGATGATGCAAACATGCTGACTGTAACTTCACCCAATGAAAGTGATATGGTGCTGATACTTGAAGAGGCAGTTCCGGTTAAGAATATCAAACTCCCGGATAAGAAAAATGTGATCAGGAGCAGAAACTAAGCACAGAGTAAAACAGAGTACAATGTATTATAGAGGTCTATTTAATTATTTTAGATAATGCCAGAATTTTTCTTCCGATATCCGGAGTTCCCTTTGTTTCTTTCTATCTAACAAGTAATAATAAATAGCAATGAGTACGCCTGTTATCATAATACCCAGCAGGAGGTATTTGATTATGTCAGATATGCCAGTATCGGTAGTTATAACAGATTCTGCAGCAGCACCTTCAAGGATTTTATGCCCGACGTCAATACTGAAGATATTCTTTACAAAGAAGAGCGAGAAAAATGCAAGCAGTCCTGACATGACAGGTGTAGCGATCCAGCCGATACCTATCTCCCCCAGCAGTTTGAAATTTATATTTTTTGCACCCTTATAAATACCGATACCGATAACACATCCAACTATCACCTGTGAACTCGAAACAGGGACCATGGGAATAGGAGGGAGGCCTATTTTTACAAATAAGTTTGATAATCCCGATGATGAGAATATAAACAACACAAGCGATTGGGCGAGTACAACGACCAGGGCCGCTTCAGAAGTGAGTTCCACGATATTGCTTCCGATCGTTTCCATTACTTTCTTTGAATATGTTATTATCCCGACCGCGATAGCCAGACCCCCAAGCAGGAAAAGCTGTTGGCTTGAAGAGAGGGTAAAGAGCCCCATATCTATTTCCTGGAGGTTGAATGCCGGCACAAAAACACCCATCACGTTGGCTATGTTATTGGCACCCAGACTATAAGCACCAAAAGCTCCGACTATTATCAGACCTGTTCTCAGAAATGATTCAAACCTGATAAGATGTATTCTTGATGCTTTTTTAATTTTCGTGATAATAATATACAGCAGGACAGCGAATAATGCTCCCAGTACAGGACCTGTTATCCATGTAGCCACAATTTTCGAAAGAATGCCTGAATCGGTTTTATTTCCGGTAAAGAGATTCCACCCAATAATAGCTCCGACAATTGCCTGGGTGGTGGAAACAGGAAGCGAGAATTTTGTCATCACGTACACGGTTACAGCTGCAGAAAGGGCGAGGGTGAATGAACCGCCAATTGCGTTGACACTGCCCAGTTTACCAAGAGTTTCTGAAGCTCCGGCACCCTGGATTACGGCTCCCAGGATGACGGCTATTGAAGCAATTATCGCAGCTTTTCTGAAGGTCACCATTTTTGATCCCACAGCCGATCCAAAAACATTCGAAGCATCATTAGCTCCGAGAGACCATCCGAGGAAGAGGCCACTAGTTAAAAAGAAGATAATCATTAATTCTCCATCGTTAATCGGGTTCCGGGTTCCGGGTTCCGGGTTCCGGGTAAAATGGACGCGGAACGCTAAACACGGAACGAGCAACTTTTATATTATTATTTTTATTGCCATTGCCGAGAGCAGATCCGCAGCCTTCTGTGCCATATCGGAAATATTCTCGATATGATGGATGATGTACCTCAGATGAGCTTTGTGAGCAAGATCTATTTCATTCATTTCCTGGAAAATACGCTTTTTGATATTAAAGGAGATCTTGTCGGTTTCACTTTCAAAATAATATACTTTCAATAATTTTTCCCTTACAGTATAAGGCGTGGTAAAATATGCTCTTGCTGCCGGAATAAGCTCTTCAGCGGCATTTGCTGAAGTTTCGGCGAGACTTATAATGTCTTTGTTCAGGGAACCGGGAATTTCTGGCATTTCAATAATGAATTCATTCAGAGAGCTTTTTACAGTATCAATAATTTCATCCAGTTCATCAATGAGTCTGGTTACCTCCTCCCTGTACTGCGGCAAAATTGAATGAGTGATCATCTCATTTTCAATCGATCGCTGAAGCTTATCAGCGTTGCTTTCAAGAGTATCCACTTTCTGAAGATGCCGGTTAAAAGCATCCATATCCTTATCGATATATGATTTTATGCTTTCCCTGAAGACCAGTAATCCAAGTTCTACATTATCAAAGAATTCATCTATTTTGATAATCAGGTCTTTTGTTGTTCGTTTAAAAAGGGCCATATTGGTTATTGGTTAATTGTTATTAGTTGTAATGAGAACAAAATTAAAATATATTGAAGAATGGGCAAGTAATTAAAGACCGGTTATAAATCAGAATTCAATGATCTTTTCAACACTGTAACTTCTGAGATATTGTTTAAGGATCACCTGGATATCATTATTATCCGGTGCCGGTTTAATGCATTCATGAACCGCTGAGAGGCCAAATCCCATATCATTAATATTGAAGTACCCGTATCCCGCATATTTTCCGTTTATCACCTTTACGGCGCACCTTTCTTCTTCATCCCGTCCTTTATCGATAATGAAAAAATTACGTCGGGAAAAAACAAATTCTTCAGCCGCCTTGCAAGCACGCTCATTATACTTCTTTGGTGTCTCATTGCCGCAGCACGCCCCTTTGCAGATGCCCACATGATACTGGAAACATGCTCCATCTGCTTCGTATAATCCTGACAGTTTCTGGCACAGTTCATAGGTTTCAACAATTCCTTCGAGCCTCGATTTTGCCCTGTCCCTCGTACTGAAAACCGAGAGTGGATTTTCACCGGAATTTGTCTGGCCGTATCTGAAATTAAGATAACCGTTATTGTCCATAAAACTGAAGATCGCCCACTGAAATCCAGATCTCCTCTGGGCCCTGTTATATAAAGGCTTATTCTCTTTTATTTCAAATGACTCCCTGAGCAGAGCGATTAGTTCACTACCGGTAATCTCCCAGTCAATATCGGCTATCAGGTCGCGCATCTCCATGGCACGGTTGGTCGTGTTGTTAGAGAGGTGTGTGCTTATTCTCTGCTGAAGATTCCGGCTTTTGCCGATATAAATAAGCTCGCCGGTCTCATTGTAAAAGTAATAGATACCCGGTTCATCGGGAATTAAGTCAATTTTTGAAATGTCCAGACTTGGATTCAGCTTTGATAACCTGGTATTTCTGATGAGATTTGACCGGACTCCATAGATCTCCCTGTCCTTTTCAAGCAGCATTTCAAACAGTTTCACTGTTGCAAGAGCATCTCCTGATGCCCTGTGTCTGCCGTTTATCTTTATTTTCAGATCCCTGCAGATATTGCCGAGACTGTATGACCGATGCCCGGGAAACAATTTCCTGCTGAGGGTAACAGTATCAATGATCTTCCGCCTGAAATTAAATCCCAGTGACTTAAATTCCTGTCGTATAAATGAATAATCAAACCTTGCATTATGAGCTACGAATGCCCTGCCCTCGGTAAGTTCAACGATGGTTTTTGCTATTTCGTAAAACCTGGGGGCATCCTCAACCATTTCATTTGTGATCCCCGTCAGATTTGTAATGAAATAGGGGATGCTTCTTTCAGGATTGACCAGGGTGACAAATTCACCTGTGATCTTTTCGCCATCATGCAGATATAAGGCAACTTCGGTAATCTTTTCGATCCTTGCACTTCCTCCTGTGGTCTCAATATCGATTATTGCATACATTAATTGAAGCCCCTGAAAGTATACAACTACGAATATAATCAGATTTGAGGGGAGAGTGGTTATTTGTTCGTATTTTTGTTATCATAAAACAGGATGTCATGAATGAATGCTACGGTAAAAAATTCATCCTGAACGGGAAGCTGCAATCATCTGATTCCTTCGACAATTCACTTGTATATGACGGAGATTCGGTCTATGAGGTGATCAGGATGGCAAAAGGTTATCCGGTATTCTTTTATGATCATATGGAACGCCTGGCATCAAGCGTGAAACTGCAGAAGAAAAAAATGCTGGCTCATCCTGATGCCCTTAAGAAAGACATTATTAATCTGACCAAGTGGGATAAAAAGAAAGAAATAAACCTGAAGATCGTCTTCAATTATAATAAAGGTTCAGAAAATTACCTCGTCTATTTTATTGAACCTATCTATCCTTCCGCGGAACAGTATAAAAAAGGCGTAAAAGGAATTCTTTTCTATGCTGAACGGAAGGACCCTGCTTCCAAAGTAATTAATCATAAACTCCGGTCATCCATCTTTCACAAGCTTATTCTGGAAGGTGGTTATGAAGCCCTGCTTGTGAACGAAAATGGACAGATTACGGAGGGCAGCAGATCGAATATTTTCTTCCTTAAGGGAGATACCCTGGTAACAGCTCCTGACAGCATGATACTCAGTGGTATAACTCGCAAGCACATCCTTGAAATATGCCGGGAGAATACTATCAAGGTCAGGCTGGCATGCGTCAAGGCTGACAGGATCACTGAGTACGATGCTGTTTTCATGACCGGGACCTCACCCATAGTACTGCCATTTAATTGTATTGATGATAAATATTTCAATGTAAGGATCCCGGTAGTTGACACACTGCGGAAATTATATATTGAAAAAGCAGAAAATAGTATCAAAAGCTTCAGATCCGGCTGATATCACCAGGAAGGAAGCCAATCAGGAATAATTTAAATCATAAGTACATGTCAAATATCAGAAGACTTAAAAAAGACATTGATTCACAGATATATGGTGTGATATCAGATTGTTTCACCTTTTCAACTCTTTATCCCGAAGACAAACCTGACGAAGTTACAGGCATAATTTCAGATGCGGTTAATTTCAGGAATGAACTGATCCGCCGGGTGAATAATCCTTCACGGGAAGCTGATCCAAAAGGCAGAAAGGTTCATTATCAGATGGTTAATAAGGAACTGGTTGACGGTGTTGATAAACTTTTCGAACGGCTCAGTTCTGTATCGAAGAAGAGAAAGAAGTAAAATGCCGGTATATATTTGTACCGCAGCCAATACAATTCCCCTTCCGGTCAAGATTTAGAAGCTTTGTGTGATAGCGTGACCTCTTTGTGACCGTCTTTCCGCATTTCGGGCAATGTGTATTCTGACCGGCATCAATCTCAATATTCCCCACATATACATAGCTCAGGCTCTTTGAAGCTATGACTGCCAGTCTCTTTAGTATTTCAGGGGGAGTTGACGGATCTTCCCTTTTATACATCGGGAAATACCTGCTCAGGTGAAATGGAATATCTTTCCCAAGTTCACCGGCTATCCATTCAGTCTGTAATGCCATCTCCTTTTCATCATCATTCTGTCCGGGTATGATAAGCGTTGTTATCTCCAGGTGTTTACCTGACCGGGCGATCTGCTTAAGGGCACTTTTAACAGGCTCCAGATCAGCACCAGTCAGCTTCCTGTAGAAGTCATTATTAAATGCTTTTAGGTCAATATTAAAAGCATCGGTGAAAGAAATTATTTCATCAAGCGGTTCTTTATTTACATACCCGTTGCTTACCATTGCTGTCCGTAATTTCTTTTTTCTGGCTTTCAGGGCAACATCTCTTATGAATTCAAACCAGATGACCGGTTCGTTGTATGTGAAGGCGATTCCTATATTGTTTAAAGCTGCATGTGCATCACTCAGGATCTTGTCAATTTCAGTTTTTGAGACATAACCTGAAGAAACACGCTGGGAAATAGTATAATTCTGACAAAAATCACAACGCATATTGCAGCCATAAGATCCCAGTGAAAGAATGTTAGTGCCCGGGTAGAAATGATACAACGGTTTCTTTTCAACGGGATCAAGCGAGTATCCTGAAAGAACTCCGTAAGTAAGAAGCTCGATTGATTCACCGTTGTTCCTCCTTACTCCGCAAATACCCGTTTTACCTTCTGCAAGCTTGCATAAATGAGGGCATATCAGACATTCGATTTTATCTTCATATTTATTAAAGAGAGGGATCATGGCTTTGCTGCAGGATTCTGTAAAAATACGCATTTTTTACCTATTGAAGGAAATATTATGCTCAAAAAAAGAGAAGGAGCGGTGATCCGCTCCTTCTCCAATACACTAAATCACTCTACAACTTTCAGCAATACTCTCATCAGTTTGTGTTTCTTTTGTGAAACTTCTAAATTAGCAGCCAACAACTTAAGATATGAATCAAGTTAACTTAACAATATGGTTATCATGAAACACCGTTGCCTCATACTTTCTTTAACATGTGTCATGCTCACTGTTTTTTGTGCATGCTCAAACAATGTAGTAAGTTCTTCGTCTTCTGCAAAGCAGTATGAAAATATTGAGTTTAATATGCCGGTTGTCGCTGAACCGGTTATCCCTGACAATAGTGTTAATATAATTGATTTCGGAGCTATCGGAGACGGAATGACGCTCAACACTAAAGCAATTGCAGAGGCTATTGAGAAGGTTTCAGAAAAAGGAGGCGGAAAAGTTATCATCCCAAGGGGAATATGGCTTACCGGGCCCATAATCCTTGAAAGCAACATAAATATCCATGCAGAGGAAGGGGCGCTGATACTGTTCAGTGATGATAAATCGCTTTATCCCCTCATTGAGACAAGTTTTGAAGGTTTGAATACCGTCAGGTGCACATCGCCGATATATGGAAGAGATCTTGAAAATATAGCAATTACGGGTAAGGGAATTTTTGATGGTTCCGGTGATGCATGGAGACCGGTCAAGAAAGACAAGGTACCCGAATCGCAATGGAAAAGGCTTGTAAGATCAGGAGGTGTTCTTAGTGAAAACGGGAAGGAGTGGTATCCTTCTGAAGCTTATCTTCAAGGACTTATGATCAGCAATATGAATGTCCCCGGACCTTTTAAGACACTCACAGAGTATGAAAAAATAAAAGACTTCCTCCGGCCTGTCATGATGAGCCTGGTGAACTGTAAGAAAGTCCTCATTGACGGACCTGTATTCCAGAATTCTCCGGCATGGTGCCTTCATCCGCTTATGTGTGAGGATGTTACAATCAGGAATATCACCGTGAAAAACCCCTGGTACTCTCAGAACGGCGACGGAATCGATATTGAATCGTGCAGGAATGTTTTGCTTTATGACAGCAATTTTGATGTGGGCGACGATGCAATTTGTATAAAGTCAGGCAAAGATGAAGACGGGAGAAAAAGGGGCAAACCCACTGAAAACATGATTATCAGGAACTGTATTGTCTATCATGGCCACGGGGGAGTGACAATAGGAAGTGAAATGTCGGGAGGCGTGAAAAATGTATCTGTCTCGGGGTGCACCTTCATGGGCACCGATGTGGGACTCCGCTTTAAGACGAACCGCGGAAGGGGCGGTGTTGTTGAGAATATCTTCTTTTCGAATATTGATATGATTGATATACCAACCCAGGCAATTTCATTCAATATGTATTATGGTGGATTATCTGTTTCGGAAATGATGGCTGAAGGTACTGACAGCAGTGAAACAGAGCAGGAGATACCTCCGGTTACCGAAAAGACACCTCAGTTCAGGAACATCTCAATAAAAAATGTCACCTGCAAAGGTGCAATGCAGGCTCTCTTTCTCCAGGGATTGCCTGAGCTTAATCTCGAAAATGTAAATCTCCAGAATATTGATATTAAAGCAGATTATGGGTTGATATGCAGTGATGCAAGCGGGATCTTCGTAAAAGGATTACGCCTTACGACTGAGAACCTGCCAGTGCTGAGATTCCTGAATTGTACGAATGTCAGTATAGAAGACCTGGACGTCCCTGGGAATAAGAATCCTTTTATTGATATCAGTGGAAATAAATCAAAAAATATAACTATTCGTTCAGTAAGACAAACGGATAAAGAGAGTGCTGTAATTGGTGATGAAGTGGATAAAAGCACAATAAAAATCTTATAAGTTATTGAATTATGAGTATACTGCGCTTTTTTACTGCTGCCGTTATTCTTGTTTTAAATACATTAATAGTTCAATCCCAGACAGGCGAAAGCTGGCAAGCATCCCCGGAAACAGTTGAAAGGTTGTCCAAATCGAAGCCTGAATTCAATTATTACGAAGAAAAAGTGCCTGCTTATACTTTGCCGGATGTCCTTACCAGTGCCTCCGGACAAATAATCACTTCTGGAAAGAAATGGATGAAAAAAAGTCGTATTGAATTGCTGAACCTGTTCCGCGAAAATGTATACGGACGTATTCCGGAAACGCTATATTCAAAAGCTTTTAAAGTAGTAAATACAGATGAAAATGCTATGGGAGGGGCAGCAACACTGAAACAGGTTGACATAAGAATCACCTCCGGGGCTGAGTCACTGATCATCCATCTTACGCTTTTTGTGCCTAATTCAGCCAGGAAGCCGGTATCTGTTTTCCTTCTTGATGATTACAGGGCTCCGGAAAATACTGATCCTATAAGGCAGACAAAGAGTGAATTCTGGCCGGCTGAAGAGGTTATAGCCCGTGGTTATGGAATAGCAGTATTCTCTAATGCCGATGTTGATCCGGATAACTATGATGAATTCAAGAATGGCATTCACGGGATGCTTGACCGGGGTCAACGGAGCGACAATTCCTGGGGGACAATAGCCGCATGGGCCTGGGGCGCAAGCCGTTGCATGGATTACTTTGAGACAGATAGAGACATTAATAAGAAGAAGGTTGCGGTGGTCGGACATTCGCGCGGAGGGAAAACAGCATTGTGGGCAGGTGCGGAAGATCAGCGTTTTTCAATGGTGATTGCCAATGAATCGGGCTGCGGAGGAGCTGCACTTGCCAGGAGGAGATTGGGTGAAACAGTTGCAAGAATAAACACAGCGTTCCCTCACTGGTTTTGTTCAAACTATAAGAAATATGCCGGCAGGGAGGACCAGATGCCTTTCGATATGCACATGCTTCTGGCTCTCATCGCTCCGCGTGCTCTTTATATTGATTGCGCCAGCGACGATCTCTGGGGCGATCCTAAAGGATGCTATCTCTCTCTTTATAATGCCCTGCCGGTGTTCCGGCTCTTAAAAGCAGGAAAAGATATTCCTGAAGCAATGCCTCCTCTTAATAAACAGGTGATAAGCGGCAAGGTCGGATTTCATATCAGGGACGGAGCCCATGATATGCTTTTGAAAGACTGGAACTGGTTTATGAATTTCGCAGATGTAGTATGGAAATAGTTTAAGTTCTTACAGCTCTTCATCCTTTACTTCCAGGGGGATCTTGTTCAGATCGGCAAATACAACTATTTCATTTTTAACCGGTTCAATAATCTCGGGGTAGGATAGCCCAAAACGAAATCTGATTTTACTGCGGTTTTTTATTTTGAAACTGATGCTCAGAGGAAACAGCTCAATTTTTTCAATATCTGTTGATTTTATTTCAATCGGCGGTAAAACCGAGTGTTGTTTCAGAACCAGTTTTTCGGGCTCAGTACAGAGATATTTCCTTGTCTTGCCTGTCCCGGCAAGGATCTGGTAAATACCAAAGAATATTAGAAATAATATGGTTATCCACAGTGTGCCATCAGCTTTTACTGACTGGATATTGAAAATTAACCAGTATATAGCGATAATAATACATAGAACACCCAGCACGATCTGGAATATCTTGGTTAATCTGGAACTTTCCTTCGGTTCAAGATGAAATAGCTTCTTCTCCATTTCTGTGAATTGGTTTAATGATACCAAATGAATAATTCATGTATTCGTAATCAAAATAATACTATTTTTAGAGGCTTTAAATTTAGGAATTATTAATAAGTTGATTACTATAACAAAAATATGAAACGCAATTACTACCTCGTCGTCCTTATCTTCCTGATTTTCTTCGCTATATCATTTTTAACGAACATCCTTGGTTCAATAAATCCTAATGTCAGTGACAGCTTTACTCTTACCGGAACTCTGACAGGAATGCTCCCTTTCTCATTCTTTATCGCTTATGCATTAATGTCTATTCCGTCAGGAATGATCATTCAGAAATTCGGTGAAAAGAAATGCCTGGTGGCTGCCTGGATTTTGGCTTTGTCCGGAGCACTGCTCTTCACTCTTTTCCCGGTATTTCCTGTATTTCTGTGTTCCTTATTTCTGATTGGCTCGGGTATGGCTATTTTACAGGTTGCAATATATCCGCTTCTGCGGGTGACTGGCGGCGAAGAGCATTTTGCATTCAATTCGGTCATTGCCCAGCTGGTTTTTGGTGCAGCTTCATTTCTTAGTCCGTTTGTTTATTCGTACCTGGTGACACATCTTAGTGATAAACAGGCAAGTGAGGGATTATTTATCACATTTGTTTCCTTTCTGACCCCGGACCAATTACCATGGGTGTCAATTTATTGGATTTTTGCCAGCGTAAGCCTTCTGATGATGACAATCATTCTTATTTCACGTTTTCCTAAGGTTGAACGTAAGGAAGATGAAATTGTCGGTGCATGGGAAACTCATGTTGAATTATTCAAACAAAAGAAGGTAATATTATTCTTTCTGGGGATCTTTTGCTATGTAGGTACTGAACAGGGGATCGCGAACTGGATCTCAGAGTTTCTGAGAACCTATCATGGTCTCAGGCCGGAAATAGAAGGTGCAAGAGCCGTCGGTTTGTTCTGGGGAATGATGACTGTTGGCTGTGTCCTGGGATTGGGTTTATTAAAAGTCATGGACAGCAAAATAGTGCTGCGAATTTTTACTATTGCAGCTCTGGTCATCCTGACCTTTACACTTTTTGGTAGAACTCAGTATGCTTTATTTGGATTTCCGGCTCTCGGATTCTGCCTGTCTGTGATGTATGCAATTATTTTTTCACTCGCACTGAACAGTGTCAACAAGTCTCATGGATCCTTTGCAGGGATCCTTTGTACAGCAATTGCCGGAGGTGCAATAGTATCATTGCTTATTGGCAAGCTGAAGGACCTTATCGGACTACAGGCAGGGATGACAGTACTCTATCTGACCCTGGCTTATATCCTGAGTCTGAGCTTCTGGGCAAAACCAATTATAAAAAATGCTACAATAAAAATAAAAAGTTCTGATAAACATTAATATTAACATGAATGAAAAGAATATTAATTGTATGTAATACACTTATTATTAGTGTGTTATGTCTTGGGCAGGAATATCCTGCGCCGATGAAAGCTAAAATGACAGAGATCTGGGATCCCGAGGTGAAAATAGTACAGCCGGGAGAACTGCCGGGAATGCCTCCTTCAGATGCAATAATCCTTTTCGATGGACACGATATAAATAAAGAATGGGTAGACAGTATGGGAAATCCGTCAAAATGGGTTGTAAAGGATGGAGCAGTTATTTGTATCCCCAAATCAGGCGAAATACGTACAAAGAGGAAATTTTCCGACTTTCAGCTCCATATTGAATGGAGGACACCATTGGAAGCGAAAGGTGTCAGCCAGGAGAGGGGAAACAGCGGAATCTTCCTCCAGGGACTTTACGAAGTACAGGTGCTGGATAATTATGAAAACAGGACTTACCGTAACGGACAGGCAGGAAGCATTTACAAACAACATGTACCTCTGGTAAATGCCTGCAGGAAACCGGGAGAGTGGCAGACTTATGACATAATATACACGGCTCCTCGTTTTGCCAGTGACAGCAGTGTTTACTTCACACCACCGAGAGTTACTGTAATTCATAACGGGATATTGATACAGAACAATGTAAGTCTGAGAGGTCCGACATTGTATGAAGGTATGCCGGAATATTCGGTCAGAAAACACGGAGCAGAACCATTGGTTCTTCAGGATCACGGCAATCCTGTTGCCTATAGAAATATTTGGATCAGAGAACTTTAGTGATGATTTGAAAATAATAATACAAATCATAAGGAAATTACTATTTTTACGTATCAATCATATCCTTAACCAAGTAATAAAATATCTGACAAATGAAAGAAGATTCAAAGAACATTACACGCCGTTCCTTCATTGAAAGGACAGGCGCTGTTGCTGCTGGATTGACAATACTTCCGGGCTCGGTGATCAGTGGATTCGGTCACAGGGCTCCCAGCGACAAGCTTAATATAGCTGTTGTTGGTATCGGGGGAATGGGTAATTCAAACCTGAAAGCAGCAAAGGGAACGGAAAATATCGTCGCACTATGCGATGTTGACTGGGGTTATTCAAAGAAAGTCTTTGCTGATAATCCTGATTCCAAACCCTATTGGGATTGGAGAAAAATGTATGATGAAATGGGCAAATCAATTGATGCAGTGATAGTTGCAACTGCCGATCATTCACATGCAATAGTTGCTGCAAACGCAATGGCAATGGGGAAGCATGTTTACGTTCAGAAACCATTGACCCACTCAGTTTATGAATCAAGGCTTTTAACCAGGCTTGCTGCAAAATACAAAGTAGCAACACAGATGGGTAACCAGGGTTCTTCCGATGAAGGTGTCAACCTTGTTATTGAATGGCTGAATAATGGCGAAATAGGTGATGTGAAAAAGGTTGAAGCATTTACCGACCGTCCGATCTGGCCTCAGGGATTAAATGTTCCTAAAGGTGAATGGGTGCCCGAGACACTGGACTGGGGTCTTTTTATAGGTCCGGCAAAAATGCGTCCATATAACAGCCTTTATACTCCATGGAATTGGAGAGGCTGGTGGGATTTCGGCACCGGAGCTCTTGGTGATATGGCATGTCATATCCTGCATCCTGTGTTCAAGGGTCTTAAGCTGCATTACCCGATCAGAGCTCAGGGCAGTTCCACATTGTTACTGACCGACTGTGCTCCTAATGCCCAGATGGTTAAACTGGTATATCCGGCCAGAGTTACCCCGAAAAATGCAAAAATGAAATTGCCTGAAGTTGAAGTTATATGGTATGACGGCGGATTACAGCCTCCCAAACCGCTTGGATGGCCCGCCGGCAAGAATATGAATGATTCAGGAGGTGGTGTTCTGTTCCACGGAACTAAAGATACACTGATCTGCGGATGTTATGGAGTGAATCCATGGCTGTTGTCAGGGCGCAAACCTGTTGTTCCTCAAACCGAAAGAAGAATTGATAAAGCTGTCATGGGAGGACATGAAATGGATTGGGTACGTGCTTGCAAGGAAAGTCCGGAAAGCAGGGTTGAGACCAAATCCAACTTCTCTGAAGCAGGTCCTTTCAACGAAATGGTTGTAATGGGAGTGCTTGCTGTAAGGCTTCAGGGTCTTAACAGGGAACTCGAATGGGATGGTGAAAAGATGGAATTCAAGAATATTGGTGAGGATGATAAGGTAAGACTTACTATCTCAGATAATTTCACGATTGTTGATGGTGATCCAAAATTTGACAGGCCGGATCTTACCATTAATGCAAGAGAATTTGCCTCTGAAATGATCAAGCATACTTACCGCAGCGGCTGGACTTTACCTGACATGCCAGCCTAGGGGCTAAATCTAAAATATTTAACATAAACAAATATTTATATGAAACTAGTAAACATACTTTTATCAATAGTTCTCGTAGTTGGAATAACATCCTGCGGAACGGAAGCCGAAAGAGAAGCAAAAAAATTAGCGAAGCAGGAAGCACGTGAAGGGTGGGTAAGACTTTTTGACGGCAAGACAACCACCGGATGGAGAGGATATAATTCTACTGCATTTCCGTCTGCAAACTGGGAGATAGTTGACGGAACAATTCATTGTCTCGGTATTGGAAAAGGCGAGATGACAAACACCGATCTCATTACAGACAAGAAATATGGAAATTTTGAGCTGTCTCTCGAATGGAAAATTTCACAGGGAGGAAACAGCGGAATCTTCATAATGGCCCAGGAAGTCCCAGATGTCGAAATTTATAAGTCATCGCCGGAGATGCAGGTACTGGATAATATAAATCATCCGGATGGTAATCTCGGAGTAAATGGCAATCATCAGGCAGGCTCATTGTACGATATGATCCCTGCGGTACCTCAGAATGCAAAACCGGTCGGAGAGTGGAACCAGGTTGGAATAATGGTCAATCAGGGAAAAGTAGTTTTCAAACAAAACGGTGTCAATGTTGTAACATTTACTTTAGGCACTGATGAATGGAAGCAAATGTGCGAAAACTCTAAATTCAAAGACTGGACCTTGTTTGTAAATACCGCAAAAGAAGGACACATCGGTCTTCAGGATCATGGCTTTGAAGTCTGGTTCAGGAATATAAAGCTTAAGATAATGTAAGCATTACATCGGTTATAAATAAAAAAGCTGGATTTTTCATCCGGCTTTTTTATTTAATTCCTTTTAATCCGATCTCCACTGCCACCTCCCGCATTCCCATAATGCAGTCGGTTATAAGATCATCGAGGCTGACTCCGAGCATTGCTGCTCCCTTTTCAATTACTGACCTGTTAACGCCGGCTGCAAACCTTTTGTCGTTCCATTTCTTCTTCACTGATCTTGCCTCCATATCCATAACACTTTTGGAAGGCCTTACCAGGGCACTCGTTGTTACCAGGCCGGTGAGCTCATCAATAGCATAGATAGTCTTCTCCAGCAAAGTCACCGGCTCAACATCAGAGGCAAGTCCCCAGCCATGACTCAGGACTGCCCTGACATACTCTTCCGGCCAGTTATTCTCTTCAAGTATCTTCTTTGTCATGTTGCAATGCTGATCAGGATACATCTCATAATCAAGATCATGCATCAGTCCTATGACTCCCCATTTTTCCTCATTCTCTCCCGCTTTCCTGGCCATATATCTCATGACACCTTCAACAGCAAGAGCATGCTTTAACAAACTTTCGGATTTATTATATTTTTTAAACAGCTCAAAGGCTGTTTCACGGGTTGGTGCATCAGGTGACATATTATAAGATTTAATTCACGGATAAAGTCAAATTCTTCAGGAAAATAGTAGTATGGATCATTCTTTCATTTTTACTACAGGTATCGTTCTTGTGACACCCGGGAATTCAATTGTGAGGTAATACACAGATGGTGCAAGTTTATTATCATTAAGGACAATCTCATTTACTCCTTCATAAACAGGTTTCTTGATATCCAACACTTTTTTCCATGTTAAAGTATTTAATGAAATACGAGCAGTTCCATCTACATCAGAATTAATTATAATCTTTAGTTCGCTGGTGAATGGATTGGGAAATACCAGAAAAGGTTCATCAATGGTTTTTTGCTCTAGTTTTGTTCTTAAAGTGTCATTAAGAGGATAATCATCTGCATTACCATAACCGTAGACTTCCAGATTATATGTTCCGTAATGAGAAAAATCGGGTTTTGTGCTGAATGTTACAGATACAGTATCACCAAATGGGATTAAAAGATTCTGGAAATGCTGCTTAACAGGGGTGTTATTATTGATTTTATATGCTAAGTTGAAACCTCTTATGGTATCGGGTCCGGCATTCAGAACTTTGACTGTAACAGGTTCTTTGCTTAACCTTTCCTTCTGCACAGGAGTTACCAGCTTAGCAGCTACCAGGTCTCTTCTGACATACCTTACAGAACCCGGTCCTGCAAAATCTATCATGTCAATCATTGCACAATCTTTACCCCTATATATAGCTGCGTCCTTTTTATATATCCATTCCATTTTATTGTATCCGGCGGGCACAGCAATGACTTTCTTTTCCCATCCTGTTTCACCCGATTTTTTAAAGATCTCCTTGTCATTTAGTTTAAACACTAAGAAATCATAGCTTGCTTCTGAAGAGACTTTATAGTAAAATTTCAGGGAGTCAGCTTCTGAATAGTATGTCTTGATTGACAGAACAGTTGACGAGCTATGTCCAATGGCCCCGGAACGTGCCGATGAAATACCGTCATAGGAATCCGTTCCGGTGATGATCCATGGTACCTTGCTGATATTGAGCCATGGGAAAATTTTAAAAGAAGCGGATTCAAAAGATTCTCTTATCTGTCCTATCCTGAAAGAAAATTCCTTATTAACTAAATATGGTGTGCAGTCAAGTTCAATTGAAAGAAAAACCGTGGCCCCGGAATTTATATTTTCAGATATTTTAATAGATACAGGAATACTTGTTATCTCCCCATAAGTAAGGGTACCTGATTTGACACTCGGATCAAGGATTGTTACAACAGTATCAGGACTTGAGATATTAAACCAACCTGAAATACTGCTGCTCCCTTCATTCCGGATCAGGAAAACAAGCTGAATAGTTTCTCCCTGGTCAGCAATATCGTCGCCATTGCCGGTACCAGAATCGTCCAGCATGAAGTTTACAATATCAAGTTTTGGGGCATGTGCAGAGATGTCAATTTTAAAGAGTTTTTCTTCCAGATCGTCCTTCAGGATCAGATCCAGCGTTATTATACTCAAATCAGGAATACTATCAGAAATGGAGAAGGAGAGGTCATCATCCAGGATTATTTCAGAGTTTTCAGCCAGAGTTCCGATCATCACTGAATCGGTATTTATTGTGATCCATTCAGATCCGGACGAGATCCTCGCATACAGATTTTCAGCGGCCGCTGATCCAAGATTGCTTATTGTAAGGTCCAGACTGATAGTTTCTCCGAAATCAGCCAGTCCGTTATTGTTTTCTGCAATGTCGTTTAATCCTGATTTTGTCAGGTTGATGAATTCTTTGCTGATATCAGAAAAGTATATTGTTTTGATAACAGGAATTTTATTCTGACCTGTTAAAACCAAAAGGCAGGAATCCTCTGATAATCCGGGCATCTCAAGTGTTACTGAACCTGACTGGCTGACATATGAAGCATCCCAGAGAGTGTCAAAATGAGATACGGCAGCATACGAGAACGGATCAGCCAGGAATGACCAGGATCTGATGTTATTCGGCAGGGTATCGGGCAGGGAAATATCGAATGTGTCGGGTGTACCGATAACAGGGATTACGCTCGGATCACCTACAAGGTTATAAAATTCCCAGTAATGTTTTTTATATATACTTGTACTTGTGCTTACAGCAAGATTACCGGCATAAATTATCTGTCCCATTGTGATATACCAGTCCGAAGGAGATTCTTCATGCGTATGGAATAATCTGTCATAAGCTCCTAATCCGGTTGTTTCATACGAAGGATCAGCAGATGGCGTACCCAGGCCTACTGACCAGTAAAAGTCCTCGCTCCAGTATGTATCGTATGAGCAGCCAATAAATCCAATTGCACCTTTTTCAGGCATAAGGACCCAATTGTTACCAAAAGAATTGGATGATTCGAAGCTGGATGTCTGACAGGCATTACTTATCACGAAAGGATACATATTCCTGTTTGTTAAAGTGTCTGAAAAAGGATTAATCGGTACACCTAGCCATCCGGTAGATGTCCCATGGCCAGTATAATTGATAAATGAAACACCATTATTAATTATTTCCTGGATTGAGTCTACTTTAGCAGAACCATTATAGAAATGGTATTCTTTTATCTTGTTTTCCGGAGTCAGGTAATTTGAAATGGCATATTTGACCTGTCCGTTCATATAAATGGCATGACTACCATCAGACCCGGCTGTCACAAGAGCATTTGAATGGAATTTGTTTGTGTCGGCAAATTCAAATTTTTCGTACTGGATTATTTTTTTTACTACAGTTTTCAGTTGGGTTGTGTCAGCAACAGGCAACCTGCCAATGAACATTTCCGGGATATAATCACCACTTCCGTCAAATTCACCGTAATACATATCTGTAACAGATGAGCCGTAGTATGGTATTTTTGCGACATTCCCAACAATCAGCAGATATTCCGGGGGAGGATTATCTGCTGAGGAACTGAGGTAAATGCTTTTTATGCTGTCTTTGAGTTCAGTATAAGTATTCCCGGCAAAACCAGCACCTTTATATAATATTTCAAGTTTAAATCCTTTCTGGGTTTTCCACCTGATAAACGGCTCAAGATGCTTTTTAAAAGCAGTATCAGTCAAGATAATCATTCTGACAGGTTTATCAGTATATCCGGGGATCACCTCGCCGGGATCATAGTTCAGTATCCCTTTGCTGAATGTCTCCCTGAATAGAGGTGATTCGGGGAACAAAGCTTTTGATATGTCATCTCCTGAAGGTGTGAAGATTACTTCAATCTTCATCGATGTTATGACTTCAAGGATATTGGATCCGGGATTGTAAAGTACCGGGGAAATATAAATGGCAGCCAGGTTCTTTTGCCTGACTTTACCAAGCTTTTCAATCCTTACAGTATCTGATTTCAGGAACTCGCGGGATGCATAGAGGGTCTTGTCAATCCTGAAAGGGGGCTTTTGCTTCTGAGGCTCTTTTGTTTCTCCTTCCTGCGCAGGGAACAGCATTCCTTCTATTTTAACCTTTCCTGGTCGTATTACAGATGTTTTTATATTGCTGATCCTGATTTTATATGAATAACCTTCCGGGATGGATATCAAACGGCTCAGGACTGGCAATTCTGGTTTGCCAGGTTCGGAAGAGGGAATATGACCTGGTATTGATACCTTGTAAAAAGTACCATTGTCATTAGTGATATTCTCGAGATATAGTTCTGGTACAGAGTAGTTTATCAAAAGGGAGTGATCTATTGAGACGACACTATTGTTTTGGAAATCACCATCAAACACATATTTGTGACTTTTCACCGGCTGGCCATCGGCCACGGAAAATAAAACTAAAAGAAATACCGGTAGTAGTGCCTCCTTATTTTTCCCTAAATACATCAGTATTAATTAATTAACGCTGCACCCTAAATTCCAGTGGCAAGTTATTAAAATTTCAATATATAACGAAAGTGCCAATAATAAATTTGATTAAAATAATAAGATTTGTATTTTTATAGTTGATTTTGTTAGATAAAATAACAAATGAGTTTATGAAAAGGTTCGTGATCGTTTGTTTTCTGGTGACATTGATATTTGATTCAGCGGGGCAGGTGAACAAATACGGTGTGCCGTTTGTGAAAACTTACTCCTCCCAGATAACCCAAGGTTCGGAACAGAATTGGTGTATTGTTAAGGATGCCTTCGGCAATATGTATTTTGGAAATCAGGAACGGGGAGTCCTCCGGTATGATGGAACCAAATGGTCTGCGATACAGATTGGGAATAATCCGAGGATCTACTCGCTTGCAGCTGATGACAGGGGAATAGTATATGTGGGAGGGGCTTTTGAATTCGGATATCTCCAGCCTAGTGAAAAAGGTGCAACTGAATATATATCCCTGGCAGAAAGAGTTGACTCAATTCCTGAAATCAGTATTATCTGGTCCATTGAGGTGCTTAATAATAAAGCTCTGTTCCTTGGGCAGAAGTTCATTTACATTTACGATAATGAAAATGATTCACTTTCGAAAATTGATCTTAAGCGATTTGGGCTTAAAGATGCACTTAGGCTCATAAAAACTCATGATAAGCTTGTAATAGCAGACAATGATAAAGGCATATTTGAATTGAACGACACAACTATTTCTCCTTTAGAGGGCGGTGATTTTTTTGAGAGAAAACCTTGTACGGTACTGCTTCCATTCGACGATAAAAGATTACTTATTGGTACTTATTTTGAAGGATTATTTCTTTATGATTACACCACGGGGATTGTCAGAAGTGATTTCATTGACGAGCGCCTGAATGAGAAATTTAAAGTTGCTAACATCTATGCCGGTGCTAAAATAAACGATGATCTTTTTGCTATCGGAACTACTAACCAGGAAGGAGTTCTTGTGTTCAATAAATCAGGGGACCTGGTTTACCAACTGACAAAGGAGACCAGTGACCTGGTTGATGATGCCGTGCATGCTTTGTATTGCGATTATAAGAATAATTCAGAGCTGTGGATTGCAACTTACGGATTTTTGAACAAAGCATATCTCAATGTGCCGATCACTATTTTTGCCGAAAAACAAGGTATAGGTTACGGTGTTAATGATATCTGTGAATTTAATGGCAGCATCTACATTTCATCAGATGCAGGAATTCTCAAATCTTACACCGATAAAACTGATAATATCTGGTTTAAGAAAATCCAATTGACTGACGGGCAGTACATTCCATTGGAGAAAATCAGTACTAATCATAACGAATTCTTACTGACAGCTTCATTGAACGGTGTTACCCAGATCCTGAATAATGATGTTATCAGACAAATCGAAAAAAACATTATAGATCTGAAAAAGTCCGGATTTAGGTTATTAAAGGCAAAAAGAATTCTTCAATCCTCGATTGACAGGGATATTGTCTATTTCGGACTTGAAGCAGATGGTATTGTGATTATTAAGGATGAAGGTGATCACTGGCTTTATATCGACAAGATTGGAGGATTTCCGGGAGCAATATTAAGCATGGTTGAAAAGAAAGAAGGGGGATTATGGTTCATATCTGATGATCCTTCAGCACTGTACAATCTCTCATTTACGGGCAGCGACACAGCTTATGTCAGGTACGGTACTGAAAAAGGAGTTCCTGAAATTGAACTTTCTTCAGTGTGCATGATCAATGATGAGTTGTATGTCACTACAGCCACAGGACTTTTAAAATATGATAAGGCAAATGATACTTTTTCCAGGGATCAGAGCCTGACGGGAGGATTCTCAGAGGGGAAAATCTCTCAGAATATATTTCTTGATGCTGAGGGCGATATTTTGTTTAGCGGCATTAATAAGAAAATCTTTGACATACTTTTCAGACATACAGCTGACGGGATACAACCTTACCAGGGTGTACTTAACCTTCTGCAAAATGTACCTTTACTGGATATCATGTATTCGGATGGCAGGATATACCTTACCAAGTCAAAAACCCTCTTTGTCCTGGATAAAGCCAGGCTGCTGCCCGATTCAACCAGGGTCAATACCCATTTTGTCTCAATAACCGTTGGCACAGATTCAGCTATAATGACGGGTACATTCCATTCACATATTGATGATAAAAGGAAAGTGCCTGAAATATATTATTCCTCAGCCACTGTCCCTGAGTATAGCTATGATATGAATGAGATAGCCTTTGAATGGACAACACCTTATTTTACTGAGGAGCTGCTGACAGAATACAGCTATAAGCTTGAGGGTTATGATGAGGACTGGTCAAAATGGGAGGGCATATCATTCGGCTACAACAGTGAAGCCCTTTATCCAAAAAGAGAATATACCAATCTTCCCTACGGACATTATACTTTCTATGTAAGAAGCAGAACCCTGACCGAGCTGGTAGGGAATGAGCTGAAATATGAATTCATAATCCTGAAACCCTGGTATGCTACAATCTTAGCCTATGTCGGATATACCCTGGCAGCATTCCTGGCAATAGTTGGAATTATAAGCGCCTATACACGCCGGCTGAAGAATGAAAATATACGCCTTGAGGGCATTGTGCGTGAACGTACCGCTGTAGTTGTAAAACAGAAAGAAGAACTGGAATCGAGTATCCATTATGCAAGTCGTATTCAGATGGCTTTGCTTCCGTCACAATCAATACTGGCAAAAAACATCAGGGATAATTTTGTTCTCTTCAGACCAAGAGACATTGTGAGCGGCGATTTCTACTGGATGACAAAAAAGGGAGAGAGGCTTTATATAGTTGCCGCTGACTGTACAGGACATGGAGTTCCGGGCGCTTTTATGAGCCTTCTCGGAATGTCGTTCCTAGATGAGATAATCGATAAGGAATTGGCCCCGCGTGCCGACTTCGTACTCAATCAATTAAGACTTCATGTGACTGAATCATTAAAGCAATCGGGTGGAGACGATGAAGCAAAAGACGGTATGGATATGGGACTGCTGGTAATCGACTATAATACAAAACGCATTGAATTTTCCGGAGCCTACAATCCCTGCTTCAGAGTAAGGAAGCTTACAGAAGAAGAGATTAAGAATTACAAGGAAGACTCGTACGAAATGCCTGACGGATCAATGTCAAACGGTAAGTATCTCCTGGAAACGATCTATGCAAGCAAAATGCCGATAGGGATATCTTCAAGAATGCACGAAGAATTTGTCTTTTATGAATGGAATATTGAAAAGGGAATTTCCTACTATCTTTTTTCAGATGGGTACATCGACCAGTTTGGAGGAGCTCATGGCCGTAAATTCATGAAGAAGAATTTTAAACGGCTGATCCTTCACATACAGGATTATCAAATGGAAAAGCAAAGAGATCTGTTGGAAAAGAATCTTATAGACTGGATGGGTCCTTCACCGCAGATCGATGATATCCTGGTTATGGGGATAAAAACCTGATAAATTATATAATCTTTAATCATTTACCTGTCGAATGATGAATTCTATAATTACCAGGTCGAAAAGATCTGTTTCAATGTTAATACTAATCTTTATTGCTATGACTAAATCGGCTTTTTCTCAGGACAAGCCTGCTTTTGACAAAATCAATACTTCAGCGGGCATTGTGGAAATGCATTTTGTCGGTCATGGATCACTTATGTTTAAATTGAACGACTTTACAATTCATATAGATCCTGTCCGCAGTTCAGGTAATTATAAAGACCTTCCGAAAGCTGATCTGATCCTCGTAACGCATGAACATTACGATCATCTTGATACCAGACTTATCAGTGAACTTCGCAAGGAGGGAACAGTAATGCTTTGCAACGCGAATTCAGCATCGGAAGTAACATGGGCTCACACTATGAAACCAGGCGATAATAAAGTGGTTAATAATATCAATATAGAAGCCATACCTGCCTATAATATAGTTAACATGAGAGCCCCTGGCCAGCCTTTTCACCCCAAGGGTACGGGAATTGGATTTATCATCTCAATAGGCGATAAGAAATTCTATGTTGCCGGCGATACTGAAAATACTCCGGAAATGAAGGCATTAAAAAATATTGACGTGGCTTTCCTTCCCATGAACCTCCCTTATACAATGACTCCTGAAATGGTTGCTGATGCCTCAAGGGCATTTAAACCCAAAATATTGTATCCATATCATTTTGGGGATACCAATACTGATGAAATAGTAAAACTGTTAAGCGACGCTAATATTGAAGTAAGAATAAGAAACCTGAATTAAACATTTTAATGAAAAGAATAACAAGAAGAGGATTCCTGAAAACAGGAGTGGCTGGTGCAGGAATGGTCGCATTCTCTCCCACAGTCATTTCCGCTGCTCATTCAGTTCTGGGAAAAGACATAATATACAGAACACTTGGTAAAACCGGCTTAAAGGTTCCTGTGATCAGTTTTGGCGTCATGCGGTCCGATAATTCAAGTCTCTGTAAAGCAGCATATGAAAAAGGTATCACACTTTTTGATACTGCAAACGGTTACCAGGGTGGTAATAACGAAATAATGCTGGGCAATCTCTTTAAGGATTACCCCAGGAATTCATTCATCCTTGCAACAAAAGTAAAACCAGCCCAGGACAGGGAAGGCAGGCCTACAGACCAGACGTCACCTGAAAGTTTCTTTGAAATGTTCAACACAAGCATTTCAAGACTGAAGATGGATTATGTTGATATTCTTTATATTCATGACATAAGTAATCCGGAATTTCTTGAGTATAAGCCGATTATAAATGCAGTTCAAAAGCTGAAAAAAGAAGGAAAAACAAAATTCATTGGATTTTCGGTTCACGGGAATGAACCTCAGGTCATTAATGCTGCTGCCGATTCCGGAGTATGGGATGTAATTCTAACATCATATAATTACAGGATAGCTTATCTGAATGAGATGAATGCCGCACTAAAAAAGGCAGCAGGAGCTGGTATCGGAATTGTTGCAATGAAAACTCTTGCCGGCGGCGGATTTCTAGACAAAGAAAGGACAAAACCGATGAATACCTCGGCAGCAATAAAATGGGTATTATCAAATCCTGATGTTACCACAACTATTCCTGGTATGACAAATTTTGATCATCTTGAAGTCAATGAAAAACTTCTTACAGACATCGCCCTTACTGACCAGGAAAAGAATGACCTGGTTGCTGCCCGCGAAGAAACCGGTCTTTTCTGTTCAGGCTGCAGGCAATGTGTTTCTTCCTGTCCCCGTAATCTGCCAGTACAGGACCTGATGCGTGCATACATGTATGCTTATGGATATTTAAATCCATCAATGGCAAAAACGCTTCTCGTAGAACTTGGAATAAAAGGCGATCCGTGCAGCAGCTGTTATGACTGCAGTGTTCGATGCCCGGCAGGTTTCCGGGTTAAGGAGAAGATAGCCGACATTTCAAGACTGGCAAACGTGCCGTTAGATTTCCTGGCCTGATTATCCTGTAAAATGATGAAAAAAATATTTCTCACAGGCATCCTTTTTGCATTTTTCTCAGGCATTTCACCTGCTCAGGAGATTACATTTCCGGTACTGAACGGGTATAAAATATTAACAAAGTATCCTGTTTATACACCCGAAAATCTTTGGGATTTCATTAACGGAGCTGCTGATGGTTACCTTGCCCTCGGTTTTCAGGATCTGCATGTTGCTGAATATAA
>CAZLCF010000007.1:0-2594 GCA_964557905.1 uncultured Rikenellaceae bacterium
TATCCCGGTGGCCTTCCAAATCTACGAAGAAATAATAATCCCATGCCTTCTTCTCAGGAATAACGGACTTGTAAAGACAATCCGATTCAGGGATTCTGTTTATATCGGGGATCCAATAAATGCAGTAAGGATCTTCAATGAAAAAGAGGCTGATGAGCTTATATTCCTGGACATTGATGCGACCAGGGAGAAAAGAGAACCATCATCTGGCATGATAAAGAAGATTGCCGAAGAGTGTTTTATGCCATTTTCTTATGGCGGCGGTATAGGCACATTGCAGCAAATTGAGGAAATCATTAAATCAGGTGCGGAAAAAATAATAATAAATACACATGCAGTTGTCAACAGCAATTTTATTCATGAAGCAGCAGTAAGGTTTGGCAGTTCGACAATAGTTGTCTCGATGGATGTCAAAAAGAAGTTTACCGGAGGTTATGCGGTCTTTATCAACGGAGGAAGGCAGAATACAGGCAGAAATCCAGTTGAATATGCAAAGGAGATGCAGGATCAGGGAGCGGGAGAGATATTTATTAATTCCATAGACAAGGATGGGACGATGGAAGGATATGACATTGAGTTAATTAAGAGTATTTCAAAAGATGTTTTAATCCCTGTGATTGCATGCGGCGGTGCAGGTAATCTTGATGACCTGAAAAAAGTCATCCTTGAAGGAGGGGCTTCTGCTGCTGCTGCAGGGAGTCTTTTTGTATTCCACGGCAGGAGAAGAGCGGTACTGATCACCTACCCTTCATACAGTGAGATATCTGACCTTTTAAACTGATATACAGATGAATCATACCAACTACATGATATGCAGGCGATGTATCATGGATACTTCCGACCCTACGATCACTTTTGATAGTGACGGAAACTGCAATCATTGCAGCTCAGCCCTGGAGATGGCTCCCAAAATATGGTTCCCTGATGAAAGAGGCGAAAAGATACTCAGGGAAACGGCCGATAAGATCAGGAAAGACGGAAAGAAACAGGATTATGACTGCATTATAGGATTGAGCGGAGGCGTTGACAGTTCTTACCTGACATACCTTGCAAAAGTGAAACTTGGATTACGTCCGCTTGTGGTCCATGTCGACTGCGGATGGAATTCGGAGCTTGCCGTAAAGAATATCGAAAACATTACCAGGCATCTTGATATTGAACTGCATACATTTGTTGTTAACTGGGAGGAGATGAAAGATCTGCAGAGGTCTTTCTTCAAGGCAAGCCTTCCAGACCAGGATATACCCCAGGACCATGCAATATTTGCGGCTCTGTACAGATTTGCATCCAAAAACAATGTCAAATATGTCTTCAACGGGTTAAATTACACAACGGAGATAATTCTTCCATTTTCCTGGGGATACCAGGCAATGGACCTGCACCATCTAAGGTCAGTACATAAACTATTCGGAGAAAAGCCTCTGAGGGATTTCCCCACAGTCAATTTCTTTGAAAGATATTTTTATTATTCTTTCATCAGGCGTATGATAATATTCAGCCCGCTCAATTACTTCAATTACAAAAAGGATGAAGCCATCAATACCCTGAGCAGGGAACTGGGGTGGAATTATTACGGTGGCAAGCATCACGAATCAAGGTTTACAAAATTCTTCCAGAGTTATTATCTGCCGCACAAGTTTGGTTTTGATAAAAGAAAGGCTCATCTGTCAAGCCTGATCATTTCGGGTCAGAGAACACGTGATGAAGCGCTCGAAGAAATGAAATCGGACATCTATACCGAATCCGAGATAAATGATGATCTTGAATATGTTGCCAAGAAACTCGATTGGACACCCCGGGAGTTCAAGGATATAATTGCTTTGCCGCCACGGAGGCACATGGATTTACCAAACAACGATTTCCTTTTCAACGCAGGAATAAGAACCAGGAGATTTTTAAGGAATACTTTCCCTCCCAGATAAAATTTACATATTAACAAAAGCCCTGCCAGCCCTGAAGGCTTTAAGGTTTATTTCGATCATCTCCTCACCTTTTCTCTCAAAGAGCTTCCTTAAAGCATTTTCAAGAGAATAAGCCGGCATGTTTATAAAATGAGAAGATGCACCCAGAACCACTATGTTTCCGGCACGCGATGAGCCAGCCTCTTTTGCAATTGAATCTGCATCAATTATAATATTGTTCCTGATTTTTCTTATTTCACTAAGTATCTCTTCAAGCGGCGGGTAATCGGGAATATTTATAAACGGGACCGAGTTTGTCACGAGCCATCCCTCTTCAGACAGCCAAGGCAGATAACGGAGTGATTCCATTGGTTCAACTGATATTATCAGGTCAGCTTTGCCGAAAGGTATCAGGTCGGAAGCCACCGGCTTATCAGAAAGCCTGAAGTGAGACTGTACATCACCACCCCTCTGGCTCATCCCATGAACCTCTGACTGCTTCAGAAAAAGATTATTCTCCACGGCAGCCAGACCTATAGCTGCTGCAATTGAAAGGATCCCCTGCCCCCCCACTCCTGAAAGGATGATATCATTTTTCATAATTGCGGATTTCGGATTGTGGATTGCGGATTAAAATCTTGAATTTTGCATTTTGCATTTTGCATTTTTAATTTATTTCCTCCCCAACGCTTT
>CAZLCF010000007.1:2604-28715 GCA_964557905.1 uncultured Rikenellaceae bacterium
CGTCCCGGATTTCAGCTTTCTTTTTCCTCGTGGCTGTCTGGATGCATTCCCTTGCTGAGATTATTACTGATACCCCCCTGTACTCAAGTTCTTCCTTTATTATCCGTATATTTTTCTCATGATTTTTACGTAAAGGAATTATAGTTCTGAGGTGTTCCCTTGCAACACCTATTCCCAGACATATTTGCTCAAGTCTCCCCGTTGCCTGCGATTTCTGACCACCCGTCATGCCGGTCGTCAAATTGTCGGATATAATAATCGTTACCGGAGAGTTTTTTCCTACAGCATCAAGCAGTCCGGTCATACCTGAATGTGTGAACGTTGAATCGCCGATTACAGCGACAGACGGAAATAATCCCGCATCTGCAGCACCTATGGCCATTGTTACAGAAGCACCCATATCCACACAGGAATTGATTGCATTATAAGGCGGCAGCGCACCAAGTGTGTAACAACCGATATCGGAAAATACTCTTCCGGAACCATAAGGTTTGATTGCTTCAACCAGTGCATTGAACATGTCGGCATGACCACATCCCTTGCAGAAAGACGGCGGTCTTATTTTAACCAGGTCAGGAATATTCTTTCCATAACTTACATGCATGCCAAGAGCTTTTGCTACTACAGACGGATTAAGTTCTCCGTCACGCGGTACGGTACCATCCATACGGCCCAGTATTTTTATTCCTTTATCCAGTATCCCCCGCAACCCTTCCTCTATTACAGGGTAACCCTCTTCAAGTATCAGGATATCCCTGCACCTTGAGGTTATTTCCTTGATCAGGTCATTGGGAAAAGGATATGCTGTTATTTTAAGTATGGGGTAATTGTCAGATAAGCCTGCAATATTCTCAATAAGGTAGTTATATGCAATCCCGCAGGTTATGATCCCCATATCTCTCTTCTTTCCGTCTGAGAATGAATTGTATTTTGATACCCTGACATCATATTTTATTGATTCATAAGATCTTAACAATACCCTGTATTTTTTTCTGGCAAGAGCGGGAAGAAGGACGAACTGAACCGGATCGGAAGGCAGTTTCAGCTTTTTCTCTGGTGCAGGATGTTTTATCAGTTCAACACTGGCTCTTGAATGGGCCAGCCGCGTCGTTATCCGTATCATTACAGGCAGTCTGTATTTTTCTGATAATTCGAATGCGTCAAATACCATATTATAGGCTTCCTGCTGGCTGGAAGGCTCGAAGCAGGGAACAAAAGCAAATTTTGCATAGAACCTTGAATCCTGTTCATTCTGCGATGAATGCATTGAGGGATCATCGGCGGAGACAACTATCATACCCCCGTTGACTCCCGTAATGGCAGAATTGATAAATCCATCCGATGCTACATTAAGTCCGACATGTTTCATTGCAACCATTGACCGTTTACCTGCATACGACATCCCGAGAGCAGCCTCCAAAGCCGTCTTCTCATTTGATGACCATTCCCTGTGTATGCTGCGGTCTGATGCGACTTTTGATGCCTGGATATATTCCATTATCTCTGTTGAGGGAGTTCCCGGGTAAGCGTACATTCCGCTTAATCCGGCATCAATGGCAGCCCGGGCTATTGCCTCATCGCCTAATAAAAGTTGGTTCATTTCAGACATAAATTGTGAAAAAGTGAAATTAATTAAAATTTAGTCAAATGTTTTATGGTTACAGTCAATAATGTTTACTTTGCAGACTCTAACAGGATTTGTTACGTTATCACAGTATACGGGTACTCTTGAACAGGATATATTATACATTCATTATTTTACTGCTGGTTTTTTTGCCCCTGAAAAGTCAGACAAGCAGTCCTGAAAGATTTATACAGGTAAGCGGGATAATCACCGACATAACCAACAGACCCGTTTCCGGGGTTGCTGTTATCTCAAAGAAGCTCCGAAGGGGGGCCATTAGTGAAAGAACAGGCATTTATTCAATTACAAGCACTCCGGGAGATACAATCCTCTTCAGGGCACTGGGATTTAAAAGGTATCACACTATTATTCCTCCTTCATATGAAAACAGGCATTGCATGGTAGATATAGTGCTGGAACTGGATACAATTCCGATTAAAGAAGTAACTATCCTTCCCTGGAAGACTTACAATGAATTTATCAAGGAGATGACCAGGGAAAAACCTGCTGATCCGTTAATTGAAAACATGAATGAGAATATTGCATCAATATACGTGGCCGTTAGCAACCAGACTGGTGTAAGTATCACACCTGAGGCAGGTTACAGGTATGCAATGGAACAGAATTTCAATGCAATGGCAACCAGGTATCAGTTCCCGGTCAATAACCTTTTAAATCCATTTGCCTGGGCAAAATTCATCAGTGAAGTCAAAAAAGGATTGTTAAAGAACAAGTCAACCAAAAGACCGCAACCAGCAAAACCCATAAAGAAGAAGAAAAAGCCTGAGACAAAATGATCATTTCATTTTGTAATTTTGTATTGTATGAAGAGTTATGAGGGCAAAATTGTCGGCATTCTTGGGACTGTGATCATTCATCTTGTCGCAGCGATCCTTTTCATGCTGTTCCAGATACGTTCACTGAACATAGATCGTTCAAATGAATTTACTGTCGAATTTGCTGAATACAGACCGGAGGTGCCTGATGAGCAGGAAAAACTTATTGAGCTGCCTGCGACTTCCGTAGAACGGATATTGCAGGGTGACGAGGATATGCTCAATATTGCGCGTAATCTCGCCAACAAACCCGATGAACAGATAGATCCCGAGGATTACATCGACAAAGTGAAGGAAGAGCTGATAAAGAGCGGCAAGCTTGGAGTCGATAACTATATAGATGAATGGAAAAGACTAAAAGAAGCTGGTGATGAGGCGAATGCATCATTTGAGAACAGGGCAAAGGAAGAAGAGAAACCGGAGGAATCTGAGGTAATGGCTGCTAATTATCAGGGTCCTACCAGGATATATTATAACCTGGAAGGGCGCAATCATACCTATCTTCCGATACCAATTTATAAATGTGAGGGATCCGGGAAGGTTGTCCTGGCGATCCTGGTTAACCAGAAAGGTATTGTCGAAGAAGCAAAGGTGATCGAGACCGAAAGCACAACCACCGATCTGTGTCTGGAAGAAACTGCCGTCAGCACTGCACTGATATCAAGGTTCAATCAGGATATGTATTCACCAAAGATCCAGGCAGGCACATTGTCATATCACTTTGTTGCTCAATAAAGACGCAAAGAATAATCAGAAAAGAGTATCAGGGGATTTGTAATTATATGGACGGATTACTTCCGGAGTATTCTTATCGGCAGTTCTGCTGTTAACAAGAGGGCTGATGGTATGAGCCTTTAATATATTTGAAGGACATGGTTTCAGCATCCCTGTCGCATAGGCAGGAGGTAATGCCATGTCGATCCATTTCTTTTCATCGTTCCGGCTGAGAATAACAGGCATTCTTTTCTTTGAATTATGGATTTCAGCCATAAGTTCGTTGGCATCCGTTGTAATTATCGAAAATGTACTTAACGGCTCGCTGCAACCTGGAGGTATCCAGTCACTGTAAAGGCCGGCAATTGTAAAAATCTCATCTTCAGCATGATATATATACCAGGGGATCTTTTTTTCTCCTACGTGCTGCCATTCATAAAAACCCATGACGGGAATAAGGCACCTTTTTGACCTGAAGGAAGATGAAAATGACGGCTTATTTTCAACACTTTCAGCCCGTGCATTAAATGTCTTGAACCTTATTGCTTCGGCATCATCAGTATTTTTGATCCAGGAGGGTATTAATCCCCATTTCAGAAACCGGATAGTGTCCGGATTGTCAGAACAAACGGCAGGTATCACGGGCAATCCGAATGCATGGTAATAATAACTCGGCTCATAACGGTATTTATCGGGGAAATTTATGCCGTATCTCTCTTCAAGTTCTTCCTTGACAAGATTTACATTTACTGAAAAGCACATTATTGTCCTGTTGATTAAATAGTAAAATCATTATTAAGAGGCACCGGCAGTGAATGATCAAACAGATCAATATCATGGGGATTTTTAAGCTGAGACACTACCCTGTACATCATATTATTGATATATGAGTGTATCTCAGGGCCATTCCACGCGCTTGAATTAAATAGGACAACCCAGTTTATACCGTCAGCTTGTCTTTTCATCATGCCTGCACTTCCCGGGAATGAGCCGGTTCTCCACCATGTCCCGTTATTAATTGTGGTTTTCCAGCCTATAGGAGCAAGTCCATTCTGATTGTCAGTCATTAGTTCAATGCTCTCAGGTGTCAGTATATCCTGTTTTGTTCCGAATCCGTCCACAGCAAGCATAAGGCGGACAAGATCAGGAGCGGTCCCCAGCCATGATCCTGCCCCTCCAAGAGCCTCAATATCGTTTCCGCCGTAACTCGGGGAGACCAGTTCTCCTGTTCCGTAGATTGAGGGCTTCGGGTCAACATCCGAAGGTGCATAGTAAGTTACCTCATATGGAGCTTTCCTGGAAAGAAGGTTATGGGCAAGCACCATGTCATAGACCCCGATTGGTTCAAGAATTGCTTTCCGGCAATACTCCTCATAAGGCATTCCGGATACTTTTTCGATCACCAGTCCTAGTATGCTGTATCCAAGATTTGAATATGCCCTGCCTGATCCGGGAGTAAAATGAAGCCTTTTATCCAGGGCAAATCTAATGATAGCTCTGGTATTGACCGGGGGTTTCATACCCATATGATCCGCAATTATCAGTGGCATAAACATCTGGTCGCCCCATCGCTGGGTCCATCCGCCCTCATGGCTCAGAAGATGGGCAACAGTAATTCCATAAACTCTTTTATCCTTCGGATTGCTGAAATAAGGATCATTCAGGATTGCATCCGGACCGAAAATCCTGTCATTAAGTGATAATTTACCCTCCTCGACCAGCTTCATAACTGCAACAGCAGTAATAAGTTTGGAGATGCTGGCAAGCCTGAATTTATGGTATGGCTGAACCTCTTCCTTTGAAATTGTATCCGAACAGCCGAATCCCCTGGCATAGATCAGCTTACCTTCTTTTGAAACAGCCACCGAAGCTCCGGTGATTGACCATTTGCGCATGAATGACCGGATAGTCTTCTCAGCAGCTGCAAAATCCCTTCCTGATGAATTACTGTTGGAAAGCCTGACATTACCCGGAACAAGTTTTTCTGCTATGCTGTTGTTTTTCTCAACTGCACCCGGATTATAGCTAACAACAGAAGCCAGGAGCGTTATCAACAGTATTTTTTTTATCCTTGACAAGACCACAGTCATTTTATTCAGGAGACAAAATTAAAAAAGTATTCTTTTCAAGATTACTTAAAACCAAAAAATTAACTTTGTAAACACAATGTCAAAAGGATTGTCATTAATACGTTATCTAATACTGGCAGTCATTCTCTGTTTGTCAATACGGGTAACTGCGCAGGTTGAGGTTATTGAGATAGACACTTCAGAATATCTCCCTCTTTTCATCACAGGAGCGCTTGAATACAATCTTATGATTGCCTCAACAGAAGGTTACTACACAGAAGTTGAGAGGATGATCCTTATGGGCGCGGATGTTGATACTGAGACAAGTGAAGGCGTTACTCCTCTTATCTTCGCTGTATATAACAACAGACCTGAAACCGTAAATACTCTGCTCAGATATAATGCTGATGTGAATAAGATCACAGGCAGACGCGAGACACCTCTTCTGATAGCTGTCAAGAATGAAAATTTTGAAATTACTGAAATCCTGATAAGATATGGAGCTGATGTAAACTACCAGGGCAACCACGGAGCCACGCCCCTTCATTTTGCATCTATATACGGATTTTTGCAGATAGTTGATCTTCTTTTATACTATGATGCTGATCCAGACAAAAAAGCCAATGACGGCACTACTCCCCTGATGGCAGCAATATGGTCAGGTTATGCCGATGTTGCCGATCTTCTGATCCGGAACGGAGCCAATATGGAGGTAAGGGACAATGAAGGATTCACACCTTTTCTTATTGCAGCGCAAAATGGTGACACAATCCTGATGGATCTCCTCCGGAGAAAGGGTGTGGACATTTATGAAAAAAACATTTATAAGTGGGATGCATTGAATCTTACGATAAGGTCCGACCAGGAAGAGGCTGCAAAAATGCTTTTAAGAACAGGCAACAGGTGGGCTGATCCTGAAAGAGATGTAATCAATCCTTATAATGTTGCTGTCACCTACAGGGATAAGGAAATGATTGACCTTCTTGAAAAAAGCAATTTTCCGGCAAATAAAAAACCTCACTTTGACCAGATGGCACTATCAGTATCATTTAAAACTGACTTCAGGGATTTTTATTCAGGATTCAGCCTTGCATTTAAGGAGCCTCTCAGGAACCTGGGCATTATAACCGGGTTTGATACAAAATTATGGTACACAAGAGTACTTATAGAAAAGAACGAAAAGCTGTATTATCAATACCTGGATAAGAGCTCTCTTGTGTATGCCGGAGTCTTCAAGGAGTTCCCGCTTACCGATAACCTGCTTAAGAGCAATTATTCGATTTTAACTTCATTATCAGCAGCTTACTCATATGGAAATAAATTAAAAGGTACCCTTTTAACACCAGGAAATAAATTTAAAGTGATCCCCGCTGTCAGTATTAAATGGTCGAAGAACAATCTGGCATTGATTTCGGGAATCGAATTCACCAGTACGGATTTCTACAAAATCGGTCCTGTCTGGGGCAGATTTGGCTTCTCATACAATTTCTTTTTTAATAATGTCAGAGCACCTATAAAAACAATTAAGTGGTATTAAGAAATTATATAAAGATCATTAAAAGAACATTCATATTCAGCATGCTGGTGTTTTTCTTCAGCTGTGAAAAGCCGGGAACAGAAATCATCCGCTGTTCTGAATGCTCATCAAGTGAACCTGTGAAAGTAAAGATTCAGATCAAACTTGATAAATATACTAAAACAACAGTAAATATTTATGAAGGAAATCTTGAAGACAGTATTTTATATGAATCAATTACCACAGAAGCCAATACTATATACCGGGTAGTATCTTTAAATAGGAAATATACACTGACAGCCATGTATTCTATAAGAGGAAATTATTACATAGTTGTCAATTCTATCACTCCGCGTGTCCTTTATGATGAAGATTATTGTGAAGAACCCTGTTACTATGTATATGACAAAGATGTTAACCTCAGGTTAAAATACAGTAAGTATGGAAACCGGTAACAGAATAAAGGCACCAAAATGTTATTTTATAAGGGATATTTAAATAATGGGGTTCCTTTCAATCCTTTTTCCTTAATTAATTGTACTTCAGATTTCTTCAGCGGTTTCAACTGATAAGAAAGGCTAAGTGCTATTTTGAAAAGTGATGGGTCGCCCGGCGGTATTGCCGCTGTAACAGGATGTGATAATGTAAAACGAAGTCCCATTCTCATGTCTTCCGGAGTTGTAAGCGGTTCGTACCAGCAGTTCGGATATTTTGTCCGGTCTGCTCCCTGGGGCCATGGACCTCTTGCCATTGCCTTCAGGGCAAGAATCCCCATTTTCTTTTCCTGAGCGCGGGCCAATACCTGCGGTCCGAAATTAACGGCATTCCATGTGGTAAAATTCACCGGGAACAGTATGGTATCAAAACTGAAACGATCCATCAATGCCATTGCAGCCTCTACTGAATGTGCAGAAAAACCAATGAAACGGATCTTTCCTTCTTTCCGGGCTTCAAGAAATGTCTCCATGGATCCGCCAGCACCAAAAAGGGTATCTACATCCTGCAAGGTTGTTACTGCGTGATGCTGGTATAGATCAAAATAGTCAGTCCTCAGGTTCTTCAACGATTGCTCAAGTTCTTTACGGGCTTCATCACGTGTTCTCTTTTGAGTTTTACAGGCAAGAAATATATTTTTCCTGTAAGGTTCCAGGGCAGGTCCGAGCATTGTTTCGGCATTGCCGTATGAAGGGGCAACATCAAAATAATTAATACCCGAATCGATAGCCAGCTTAACTGACGCTGAAGCTTCTTCAGAAGTAACTCCTCTGACAACAATACCCCCGAATCCGATCATTGAGAGCATCTCTCCTGTATTTCCCAGTGACCTTTTCTCTATTTTCCCCTTGTCTGATTTTCGGGTAATTGCAGAAAGATCTGCAGGGAATATGCTCAGCATCGGAGCCGCTATTGTTGCTGTTCTGATAAAATCACGTCGTTTCATATTATCTGAAATTTATGGTCCAATAAAGCTTAAAAGATATTGATTTTTCTCTTCTTTTACAAATTCATTCCCTCACCTTAAGTATCCTTTGCCTTATTGCCATAATACCCTTGTGCCTTTGTACCGTTGCATCGTTATACCTTTATATTTATCTTTGCTCCCACTTAAATTTAAACCATTATGGAAACAACTTTTTTCGATTCCAACCTCTTTAGTTACGTTGTGCTGCCATTATTAATATTCCTTGCAAGGATATGTGATGTCTCTATTGGGACACTGAGAATAATATTTGTTTCAAAAGGAAAGAAGAATGTCGCACCTATTCTCGGATTCTTTGAGGTATTGATCTGGATCACAGCAATCAGCAAAATCATGCAAAACCTCGATAATTACATAAATTACATTGCCTATGCAGCCGGTTTTGCAACAGGCAATTTAGTGGGTATGATAATTGAAGAAAAACTGGCCATGGGTATCCAGGTGATAAGGGTTTTCACTCATCTTAACGGACTTGACCTGGTGAAGAGTCTGAACAGCAATGGTTTTGGGGCGACCAGTGTTGAAGCACACGGTGCGATCGAGAAGGTCCACCTTATCTACACTATTGTACAGCGGAATGAGCTGGAAAAAGTTCTTGAAATCATTGACCGTTTCAATCCCAAGGCATTTTACACAATTGAAGATGTCAAAGCAGTAAATGAGGGTATATTCCCACAAAAAAAGACATCTGCCGTTTTTCCTATTACCAATATCCTAAGACAATGGAGGAAGGGGAAATAGATCAAATGCAAAATGCAAAATGCAAAATGCAAAATGAAAAATGCAAATTGCATTAGATGATATGTGATCTTCTATTTTCGATATTCTAATGTAATTATTATTTTCCCTTTGTGTTCTTAGTGTGTACTTTGTGTACCTTTGTGGTTAGTTTTAAAAATAAATTAAACTCTATGGATCAGTTCAGCAGTCATCCTTTATATCGAAGGCACACTCTCGATAGTGCAATGAGTTCATTGTGGGACTTTTACAGGAAGAAATTCCTTGTTTTGTTTATTTCTTCCTTCGTTATGTCGTTTATCGTGCAGTATATTTCAACAACGATTGACTTCAGGGAGTTGACAAATATGACAGATCCGATGGAGATGCTCGAAAAAATAAAGGAATTCATCTGGCCAGTGGTGATCATTTCACTTATTAACCTGCTTTTTACAACCATACTTCATTACTATGTCATTTACAGTCCGGTAGATAGCAATGTCAATATTTTTGTTTCGTCATATAAGTCGCTGAAGTATTTTCTCCCCTACCTTATTATAATGGTATTTTTTGCCTTTTTCGGATCCTTTGCTCTGGTCATAGGCCTTTTTGCACTTATCATCGGAGTTTTCTTTGCTGCGCTTTATTTAATGACGATATATCTCTTTATTCTTCCGGTACTGATGGTTGAAGGACCAAATATCGGGAATGCAATCAGCCGTTCCTTTAGGTTGACGCATAAGGGTTTCTGGGCCAATATGGGATGGGTGGCAGTTTTCATTCTGATCCTGATAGTGATTTCTGTTGTTCTGTCGATGTTAATGATGATCCCGTTTACCGGCAGTATTTTTAAAGGGATCTCAAATCCGGAGGAAGCAATGAATGCCATGGATTTTATGACAAATCCTTTATATTTAATACTGGGATCACTGGTTAATGCACTATATTTCCCATTGTTACCGATCTTTGCAACTATACTGTATTTCAATGGCAGGGCAAGAGAGGAAGAAGTCCGGGAACCCGCTGCGGGGAACAATGAACCGGACAAAGTCAGGATTGAGGATCTGTATGCAAACCCGAAGGAAAGAGATAACAATTCTGAAGGGTAATGGTCATGCAAGTCATGCACGTCTATTCAGACATAGTGACTTGCAAGACTTAAACATCATTCTCCCCTTTTACATATCCGAAATTTGCAAGGATCCCGCCATCGACATAAAGGATATGTCCGTTGATAAAATCGCTTGCTTTTGATGCCAGGAACAGTGCCGCATAAGCCACATCTTCAGGTTCACCCCATCTTCCTGCTGGTGTCCTGGTCATTACAAGATCATTGAAAGGATGTCCGTTTTCGCGGATAGGAGCTGTCTGTGATGTAGCGATGTATCCTGGTCCTATGCCATTGATCTGGATATTGTATTTTGCCCATTCACAGCACATATTCTGTGTAAGCAGCTTCAGCCCTCCTTTGGCAGATGCATAGGCTGAGACAGTGTTCCGTCCGTAAACGCTCATCATTGAGCACATGTTTATTATCTTACCGCTGCGTTTTTTTATCATCTTCGGTACAACCCTCTTTGATATAATAAGCGGAGCGACAAGGTCAACATCTATAACCTGCTTATAATCAACAATTGACATATCAAGTATCGGTATGCGCTTGATTATACCAGCATTATTGACAAGAATATCAATGATCCCGATTTGTTTTTCGATCTGAGATATCCCTTTTTCAACATCTTTTTCATCAGTGACGTTAAACTTAAGTGTATAAACGTCGAGCCCCTCTATCTTAAAAGCTTCCCGACATCCCTGAAGCTTATCATCCTGAATATCGTTCACGCAAACCTTAGCGCCAGATTTTGCCAGCACCAGTCCGATCGCAAGTCCTATTCCATGTGTGCCTCCGGTTACGAGGGCTACTTTTCCTGTTAGATCAAATAGTTCTTTCATATTAAAAAATCAAAGTTATTTTAGTGTATCAGGATGCCGAACATCCATATCTCCATAATCGAGGTTCTCTCCTGCCATGCCCCAGATAAAAGTATAGTTTGAAGTTCCTGCTGCGCTGTGGATGCTCCATGAGGGTGACAGCACAGCCTGCTCATTTTTCATCCAGATATGGCGTGTCTCATCCGGGTTACCCAGAAAATGGCAGATCCCCTGCTTCTCCGGCACTTCAAAATAAAAATAGGCTTCCATCCTTCTGTTATGTGTATGCACTGGCATGGTATTCCAGACACTTCCGGGTTTCAGTTCAGTCATTCCCATCTGAAGCTGGCAGGTAGGTAAAACACTGTTTACCAGCAATTTATTTATAGTCCTGTGATTTGATGCTTCCTTTGTTCCCAATGTTACAACTTCAGCATCTTTCAGAGTTACTTTTCTGGAAGGATACTTATGATGCGCCGGAGCAGAGTTTATGTACAGTTTTGCCGGTTTTTTAGGATCTGCCGATTTGAAAACCACATCTGTTGTTTCTTTTCCCAGATACAGAGCTTCCTTGTGACCGATCCTGAAAACCTTGTCTGCTGTTTCTATCACAGCAGGTCCTCCGACATTGATCATTCCCATCTCTCTTCTCTCGAGAAAATATTTTGATTTCAGATCATCAGCCGTTTCAAGGGCAAGCGCCTTTCTCACCGGCATTGCCCCTCCGACCATGTACCGGTCATATAACGAATAGACAATGGAAATCTCATCTTTAACGAAAACCTTTTCAATTAAAAATTCCCTTCTGATTTTTTCCGTGTCATAGCCTTTAAAATCAAGAGGATGTGAAGCATAACGCAATTCAACTTTCATGATATTGATTTTAATATTAGGTTCATACATGTAAATTTGGCGGTGACCGGCGACCGGCTACCGGCATGCTGTTACTTGTTTTAGCAAAAATACGATCTTTGACCATAAGTTCTATTTACTTCTGTACCCAATATAAAAATAATGCTTACGAATTTATTAAATCCTGTTGAATTATTGTTGAAATATTGGATAGTAATTCCTATTTTCGTGATCGTTAACGAAAATATATTTGGTAAATTGCAAAAGCATTATTGTTCCTTCCAATCATTTAACTTTTTCCGTTATGAAACCATTCATTCATGAGGATTTTCTCCTTGGCAACAAGACTGCTGTAAGATTATATCATCAATATGCTGAAAACCAGCCTGTAATCGATTTCCATTGTCACTTATCTCCTTCAATGATAGCAGACGATCGTCAGTTTGAAAACCTCACAAGAGCCTGGCTTGAGGGCGATCATTATAAATGGCGTGCCATGAGGATTAACGGCATTAATGAGAAATTCTGCACAGGGGACGGCTCAGATCCTGAAAAGTTCATAAAATGGGCGGAAACGGTACCATTCACTGTTGGGAACCCTCTTTATCACTGGACCCATCTTGAACTTGCCAGGTATTTTAACATTTTAGAACTTTTATCTCCATCCACTGCAAAAGGGATATATGATAAAGCCACTGCACTGCTCCAGACAAAGGAGTACAGCACCAGGTCGATGATGAAAAAGATGAACGTGGAAATTGTCTGCACCACTGATGATCCTGCAGATGACCTTGAGTATCATAAAAAACTAAAAGGTTCATTCGAAATAAAGATATTACCGGCATTCCGACCTGATAATGTTATGAAAGCTGAAGATCCGGCAAGATTCAAATCTTACATTGAAAAGCTTGGCGAAGCAGGTGGAAAAGAAATAAAATCCTTCGGGGATCTTATTGAAACGCTTGATGACAGGCACAATTATTTTCATGAGATGGGGGGAAGATTATCTGATCATGGTCTTGACCGTTTTTATTTTTCTTCATTTACGTCTGCTGAAGCTGATAAAATATTTAAAAAACTGCTGAAAGGAGAAACACTTTCATGTGAGGAGTCCGAAAAATATAAAGCAGCTGTAATGACTGAATTATGCCGGATGAACCATAAAAGAGGATGGACCCAGCAGTTCCATGTAGGTGCCATGAGAAACAATAATACACGCATGTTCCGGAAAATGGGACCTGATACAGGGTGGGATTCAATAGGTGTTCCCCAGGATGCCCTTAAAATGTCGAGATTTCTCAGCAGCCTTGATGAAACAGAACAGCTCGGAAAGACAATTCTCTATAATCTTAATCCTGCTGACAATGAATTAATGGTCACAATGGCCGGGAACTTTAACGATGGTTCAACACCTGTAAAAGTGCAGTATGGAGCTGCATGGTGGTTCCTGGACCAGAAGAACGGCATGGAAAAGCACCTGAAGGACCTGGCATCTCTGGGTTTGCTTAGCAGATTCGCAGGCATGGTTACAGACTCAAGGAACTTTCTCTCCTATCCGCGGCATGAGTATTTCAGACGTATCGTCTGCAATTATGTCGGTGAGGAGGTTGAAAAAGGATTGATACCAGATGAGGACGAACTTCTTAAACCAGTGATAGAAGGTATATCTTATAAAAACGCAAAGGAGTATTTTGGATTTAATAAATAAAAGAAATCGATTATTTATGAATGAATTAAACCTGAAGAATAAAGTTGCCGTGATAACCGGAGGTGCCGGAGTAATATGTTCAGAAATGGCAAAATCACTTGCAGCCAATGGTGTCAAGACAGTAATTCTTGATCTTAATAAAGATGCTGCTGCCAAGGTAGCCGGGGAGATTGAGAAAGCGTACAGAACACCTTCTATAGGTATTTCAGCGAGTGTCCTGGATAAGAGCTCGCTTGAAGCGGCTAAAAAAGAGGTCAACGACAAATTTGGGCAAGTGGATATTCTTGTCAACGGCGCCGGAGGAAACTCACCTGCAGCAACTACGAAAGTAGAAAAGATGGATGGTACCGAGAATCCGGAAGAGACATTTTTCGGACTTCAGGTGGAAGGTTTCGACAAGGTGTTTGACCTTAACTTCAAAGGCTCCCTTCTTCCTTCAATGGTTTTCGGAACCGATATGGTTAAAAAGAAGTCAGGCGTAATAATCAATATATCATCGATGAACTCATACAGGCCGCTGACGAAAATCCCTGCTTACTCAGCCGCCAAGGCTGCTGTTAATAATTTCACACAATGGCTTGCAGTTCATTTTGCAAAGACAGGCGTAAGAGTAAATGCCATTGCTCCGGGCTTCTTAGTAACAAACCAGAACAGGTTTCTTCTGTTCGATGAGAAGACAGGCGAACCAACGGCAAGATCGAAGAAAATAATCAACAGCACGCCGATGGAAAGATATGGTTCACCGGAAGAACTTACAGGAACCCTACTTTATCTGGCATCGGACCTGTCAAAATTTGTTACAGGCGTTGTCATACCTGTAGACGGAGGATTCAGTGCGTACAGCGGGGTATAGGCAACCGGCTGCCGGCGACCGGCAACCGAACACCTTAATCCTATAAATTGATATGAAAATCAAACGATTATGATATATTATCAGTCTGGTTCACCAAATACCGTCATAAATGCCAATGACCTTGAATACGGGCTTTATTCAGCCCTGGTCAAGATCGGACCGAGAAAAAAGGTCCTCATTGTACCTCCGGATTTTACCAGGTTCCATTCCCGGGCCGGGGATATCACAACACTTTTGTACAAGTATTATAAGAAAAACCTAAAAGACATTCTTCCAGCTTTAGGAACACATACGCCCATGACAGATCATGAACTTGATGAGATGTTTAAAAAGGTGCCAAAGAATTTGTTCCGTGTCCACGACTGGAGAAATGATGTCGTTACTGTCGGGACGGTCCCGGGAGAATACATTTCCAAGATCACAAACGGAGCACTTGACTATTCATGGCCTGCTCAGCTAAACAGACTGGTCTTTAACGGGGGACATGACCTGATTCTCTCTGTAGGCCAGGTTGTTCCGCATGAAGTGATAGGAATGGCCAATTATAACAAGAATCTGTTTGTTGGCACCGGTGGTGCAGAGGGGATCAATAAAAGCCATTTTGTGGGAGCCGTATACGGTATTGAAAGAATATTGGGGAAAGCTGATAATCCCGTCAGAAGCATGCTCAATTATGCAGCATCACATTTTATTGCTCACCTGCCAGTTGTATATGTTCATACTGTGATAGGTTATGATGAAACAGGCAAGCTTGTGATCCGCGGGCTTCATATTGGGGATGATGAAGAGGTATTCAGGCTGGCAGCAGAGTTGTCATTGAAGGTAAACTTCACAGTATTCGAGAAACCTCTTAAGAAGGTTGTCGTATACCTTGATCCTTCTGAGTTTAAAAGCACATGGCTTGGAAATAAAAGCATCTACAGAACTCGAATGGCGATGGCTGATAACGGTGAGCTGATCGTACTTGCCCCGGGGCTCAGGGAATTTGGTGAAGACAAAGAGATTGACAGGCTTATCAGAAAATATGGTTACCGGGGAACTCCGGCTACGCTTGCCGTACTGAAGGAAAATGAAGAGCTCAGGAACAACCTTAGTGCTGCTGCACATTTTATCCATGGCAGTACCGAAGGCAGATTTTCCGTGACTTATTGCCCCGGATATCTCACAAAAGAAGAGATTGAATCGGTGAACTTTAAATATGCCGATCTCAAAGAAACAATGAAAAGATATAATCCTGAACATCTGAAGGACGGCTTTAACAAGATGGCTGACGGAGAAGAAATATTCTATATCCCAAATCCGGCAGTAGGATTGTGGAGTTCAAGAGAGAGACTTAAATAAACATTCTTATCAACACTATTCAGGATGATTCAATGGGGCATTGTTGGCTGCGGTAAAGTAACCGAAGTTAAAAGCGGACCGGCTTTCAGCAAGGTGAAAAATTCCCGGCTCATGGCCGTTATGAGACGTGATGCGGCTCTTGCTGAGGACTACGCAAGAAGACATAATGTTCCCAGGTTTTATACTGATGCAGATGATCTTATAAATGACCGCGATATAAATGCAATTTATGTAGCTACTCCTCCGGGCAGCCATGCGGAATATGCCATTAAAGCTCTTAAAGCCGGAAAACCGGTTTACATCGAGAAGCCTATGGCTGTAAATTATGCAGAATGCATAAGGATAAATAAAGCTGCTGAAAAATATAAATTACCGGTTTTTGTAGCTTACTACAGAAGAACTCTTCCGGGATTCCTGAAAATGAAGCAATTGATTGAGAATGGTTCCATTGGCAAAGTAAGGTTCGTGCAGTTTCAGCTGTTCAATAGTCTCTCAGAAGATGAAAAAGCCGGCAGATTATCATGGCGGGTTGATCCTGAGATTTCCGGAGGCGGGCATTTCTTTGACCTCGCCTGCCATCAGCTCGATTACCTGGATTTCCTTCTTGGACCTGTGCAAAAGGTTGAATCAGTGGCACTTAACCAGGCAGGACTATATAAAGCCGAAGATTTTATATCAGCAGTATTTGTTTTTCCAGGAAATATCGTGGCAACTGGTAACTGGTGCTTCACTGTTTCACCTGAAAGCAACAGGGATTCTCTTGAGATCTTTGGAGAAAAAGGAATGATAAAGACCTCCACTTTCACCTTTGAGCCTATTGTATTGATAAATGAAAAGGGACAGCAGGAATTTACTAATGAAAGGCCTGAAAATGTTCAGTATTACCTGATTGAGCAGATAGTTAAAGCTTTATCAGGTGAAGGGAACGTCGTAAGCACCGGAATTACAGCTGCAAGAACAAGCAAAGTTATGGATGAAGTGGTGGCGGAATATTATAAAGGGAAAAGGAAATAATATGAAGGTGCTGGTTGCTGGTCAACTAGCAACAAGGAACAAGCAACAAGCAACAACAAGTAATAACACAAATACCTAATTATGAATAAACTATCAGACATTGGACTTATTGGCCTTGCAGTTATGGGAGAGAATCTTGTTCTCAATATGGAAAGTAAGGGATTCCGTGTAACTGTTTACAATCGTACAATACAGAAGGTTGATGATTTTCTTGCAGGCAGGGCAAAAGGGAAAAAGATAACAGGAGTTCATTCAATTGAGGAGCTTGTCAGTTCCCTGAACCGACCGAGGAAAGTAATGATCATGGTCAAGGCAGGAAGCGCCGTGGATGATATGATAAATACTCTGATTCCTCACCTTGAAAAGGGTGACATTATTATTGACGGGGGAAATACTCATTTCCCTGATACCAACAGGAGGACAGCACTTGTTGAGAGCAAGGGTCTCCTGTATATCGGAACTGGAGTATCAGGAGGTGAAGAGGGAGCATTGCTGGGTCCTTCCATCATGCCCGGAGGATCGAAGGAAGCCTGGCCTTTTGTAAAGCCAGTATTCCAGGCAATTGCAGCAAAGGTTGAGGATGGCTCTCCATGCTGCGACTGGGTGGGAGAAAACGGTGCAGGACATTTTGTTAAAATGGTGCACAACGGTATTGAATATGGCGACATGCAGCTGATCTGTGAAGCATACCAGGTAATGAGGGATCTTCTTCGTATGGGTGCCGATGAAATACATTCCGTATTCAAAGAGTGGAATGATGGTGAGCTCAACAGCTACCTTATTGAAATAACCAGGGATATCCTTGCATATAAAGATGCTGATGGCAAGCCACTTGTAGATAAGATACTTGATACAGCCGGACAAAAAGGAACGGGTAAATGGACAGGAGTTGCTGCCCTTGACCTGGGTATTCCCCTTACCCTGATCGGGGAGGCCGTATTCTCAAGGTGCCTGTCGGCAGTTAAGGAAGAGAGAGTCAGGGCATCAAAGATACTGAAAGGTCCCTCTCCAACTTTTAAGGCAGGAAAGCCCGGTTTTATAAACGATCTTAAAGATGCTCTCTATGCATCAAAAATTGTATCATATGCGCAGGGTTATACTCTTATGAGAGCTGCCGCTGCAGAATATAAGTGGGAACTTAATTACGGAGGCATTGCACTTATGTGGCGCGGAGGCTGTATAATAAGATCGGCATTTCTCGGGAAAATCAAGGAGGCATTTGACAATAATCCATCGACAACAAATCTTCTGCTGGATCCTTTCTTTAAGGAAAAAGTTGAGAAAGCACAAAAAGGGTGGAGAAATGTTGTTTCCGCGGCCATTACAAATGGTATTCCTGTACCGGCTATTTCTTCTGCCCTGGGATATTTCGATGGATACCGCTGTGAAAAGCTTCCTGCCAACCTGCTGCAGGCACAGAGGGACTACTTTGGCGCACATACCTATGAACGCACTGATAGGCCGAGGGGGGAATTCTTCCATACAAACTGGACCGGAAGAGGCGGAACGACCTCTTCCTCAACATATAATGTATAATAAACTTAACCCGATAAATTATGCCAGAAGAAAAAAAATTCAGCAACTACAGATGGACTGTCTGTGCTCTGATATTCTTTGCCACGACAGTCAACTACCTCGACAGGCAGATAATAGGGATTTTAAAACCCCTCCTGGATTCTGACCTTGGAATCGGTGAGAAAGATTATGCACATATTATAATGGCCTTCCAGCTCCTGTATGCTGTCGGTATGTTCATAGCCGGACGGCTGATAGATAAATTCGGATCCAAAATAGGATATGGGGTTTCCGTTATTTTATGGAGCATTGCAGCTATGGGACACGCTTTGGCAAAAGGTGTGTGGGGTTTCGGATTATGGAGAGGTTTCCTCGGAATAAGCGAAGCCGGTAACTTTCCTGCAGCAAATAAAGCCGTAGCTGAATGGTTCCCGAAAAAAGAACGGGCTCTTGCATTCGGGATATTCAACTCGGGAACAAATGTCGGGGCAATATTGGCTCCCCTGGCTATTCCTGCCATGCTGGTTGCATGGGGCTGGCAGGCGGCATTTATTGTCACCGGATCAATAGGCTTCATCTGGGTAATTCTATGGTTTATTTTCTATGAAGTACCGGAAAAACATAAAAAGGTATCTGCAGGTGAGCTTGCATACATTAACAGTGATGTTGATGAACAGAATGAGACAAAAGAGAAAGTTCCATGGCTGAAGCTGTTTAAATATCGGCAGACATGGCTCTTCTTTATCGGTAAAGGTCTTACTGACCCGATATGGTGGTTTTACCTCTTCTGGATCCCCGGCTGGCTTTCCACTGTCAGAGGAGCAGGGCTCAGTGTCTCATCATTCGGATTGCCTCTTGCCTTCATTTATACAATGACTACAATAGGTAGCATAGGAGGAGGATGGGTCTCAGGGTTTATGATCAATAAAGGTATGTCACCTTTCAAGGCAAGAAGATTTACCATGCTTATCTTTGCACTCTTGGTTGTGCCCATCATATTTGCACAATCAGAAGGAGTCAGCACATGGGGTGCAGTCTGTCTCATTGCTCTTGCAGCGTCATCGCACCAGGCCTGGTCTGCAAACCTCTTTACCACCGTATCAGATGCCTTTCCAAAGAAAGCCGTCAGCTCAGTTACAGGAGTTGGCGGAATGGCAGGAGCTGTCGGCGGTGCCTTTATTTCATATATCGCAGGCGGTATACTTCAGCATTTTAAAGACCTGGGACATATTGAAACAGGGTATGTTGTGATGTTTACCATTGCAGGAAGCGCTTATCTTCTGGCATGGATAATAATGACAGTTTTTGCACCAAAAAACAAAAAGTTAGTTCTTGACTGACGATGCCTTCTAAAAAAGCCAGAATAAAAGATATTGCAGCGCGTGCAGGAGTATCTATCGGTACGGTCGATAGAGTCCTGCACGAACGGGGCGAAGTGGCCGAAAAGACCAGAGTGAAGATCTTGAAGATCGTCAAAGATCTTGATTATTCTCCCAATTTCATTGCGAGAGCACTTAAGATTAAAAGAAAACTCCATCTGGTTTCTCTTCTTCCGGAAGCAACAGAAGAAAATGCTTTCTGGATTAAACATCCGTTGGGACTGAAGAGGGCAATGAATGAACTTGAACCGTTTCAGGTAAAACTCAGTAAGGTCACCTTTGACCTGCTTGATGAAAAGGACTTCCAGAAAAAAACAGCCAATGTTCTTAATCTTCACCCTGACGGCGTAATACTGGCTCCGATTTTTAAAACTGAGTCGATTGATTTCTGCAATCGTCTGGCAAAAAAACAGATCCCATTTGTTTTTCTCGATGGCTATATAAAGGAATCTGAATTTCTTTCATATACAGGTGAGGATATTTTTCAGAGCGGCAGGGTTGCAGGTCAGCTTACAGATATGGTGACTCCAGCCAGAAAAAGTATCCTCATAATCAATATTGTCAGAAATCTGAAGAACGTGCATCATTTGAACACCAGGACCCAGGGATTTCTGAGCTATTTTTCCAGATCCGGTGAAAAAAAGAACAAAATAATAAAACTACTTATTTCTGATCCGGTACCTGAGAATATCAGGAAAGAAACAGGCAAAGCACTCAGAAAGAATCCTGAAATAAGTTCAATATTTGTGACCGGGTCCAGATCCTATAAGATAGCTGATTTTATCGCATCGGAAGGTTTACATTCATTAAACATCATAGGGTACGACCTTCTTGAAAAAAATGTATCTCACCTTAAATCGGGAACGATAAAATTTCTTATCGGCCAAAGACCTGAAGAACAGGCATATAAGGGAATCAGGAAACTTTTTGATTTCCTGTCCTTAAATAAGGTCCCGGAAAAGATGGAATATCTCCCGATAGATATTGTCACATCGGAAAATGTAAATTTCTTTTTAAATGATAATTGAAATAATACCTGTATAGATGAAAAGACTGGGAAAATATTCAATTGGGATGGGTGACAGATTCGGTCACCAGGGACACGCTCAGCTTGAAGCAATAATTGAAGCCGGCACGAAAGGCATCGAAATTACTCCTGTATGGAATAAATCAAACCGGGAGCATAATACTATTGGTACGCAACCTGGAGATGTAAGGAAAGAAGCTGACGCCGTGACAAAAAAGACAGGGTTTAAAAAACCTTATTTTGTTGATGCGGATCACATTAATCTTGATACTGTTGACAGATTCATTGAGAGCTCTGATTTTTTTACAATAGATATTGCATCATATATCGGTAAGAGAGCCGGAGATGATGAAATACAGGCCTTCCTAAGCGGAGCAGAAAAATACTCCGGTGAGCTGAAAATTCCCGGAATAAAAAAATCATTGCTGGTCAGCATTAATCAAATTGCCGGGATCGCTGAAAAGTATCTTTTTGCAGCTATCAAGGCATGGGAGATCTTCAGAAAAATAGAAAAATTAAAAGGCAAGGGTAACTTCATCACCGAAGTGTCAATGGATGAAGTTCCTCACCCGCAGACACCGGTTGAGTTGTTCTTCATCCTTAAAATGCTTGGTGAAGAGAGCATCCCTGTCCAGACTATCGCTCCCAAGTTTTCAGGAAGGTTCAATAAAGGTGTTGATTATGTAGGTGATCCGGAAGATTTTGCCGGAGAGTTTGAGGCTGACCTTATGGTCATTGATTTTGCTGTCAGGGAATTCGGCCTGCCGGGGAACCTTAAAATGAGCATTCATTCAGGTTCTGATAAGTTTGCAATATATCCCTATATCGGATCAGTCATAAAGAAGCATGACAAGGGAATTCATCTGAAAACTGCCGGTACCACCTGGCTTGAAGAGGTAATCGGCCTCGCAGAATCAGGAGGAAAAGCTCTTGAATTTGTAAAAGAGGTCTACTTCAACTCTTTTGAAAAGATCGAAGAGCTATGTGCTCCTTATGCTGATGTAATTGATATTAACGTCTCAAAGCTCCCCTCAAAAGCCGAAGTTTCAAAATGGAACAACAAGAAATTTGCAGACTCCCTTAGACACGTTCCCGGTAATCCCTCCTTTAATCCAAACATGAGGCAGCTTGTTCACGTAGCCTATAAGATGGCAGCTGCCAGGATGGATGAATATTTTCAGTTATTGGAAGCTAATGAAAAGACTGTTGCAAAATGTGTCTACGAGAACATGTATAAAAGACACATCTGCAGGTTATTCGATATAAAATAATTTATCTGTCGAGTTCCAAAGCAGCAAGAATGAACGCTGCCACTCCCTTGGTGTCGTTATCAACGCGTTTTTCATTAACATAATATTCATACGAACCATCGCGGTAGGGATTTCCACCAAGCCCGCAACCGCCTACAATATTGTGCATTGTGAGCAAACCCTTGTCATCAATGGTAATAAGCTCTTTAATGATGCCATCGAAGGAGGTATTTGCTATATCATGGTATTTTTCATCAAGATATCCCTGTTTTGCTCCTCTGGCAAATACATAAGTGAACATTGCCGAACCTGATCCTTCAAGGTAATTGCCTTCTCTCCCGCCCTGATTCAGAACCTGATACCAGATACCTGATTCAGGATCATGTACTTTCAGAAGTGCATCGCAGGTTTTCTGAAGAATAGTTATGAGGTCATCCCTGTCAGGATGGTCAGCAGGCAGGTAGTCAAGTATATCCACTATTGCCATCAGGTACCAGCCGGTTGCCCGGCTCCACGGGTATTGTGACTGACCGGTCTCCGGATTGCACCATTTCTGCTGCCGGCTCTCATCCCATGCATGCACCAGCAATCCGGTTGAAGGATCCAGTGTTTTTTCATAGATTACTTTAACCTGGAAAGCAGCAACGTCATACCATTCAGGAGCATTAAACTCTTTTGCATACTGAACCATATATGTTGATGCCATATATATTCCATCGAGCCACATCTGCCACGGATAGATCTTCTTATGCCAGTAGCCTCCGGCGTTGGTCTTTGGATGAGTTTTCAGCTGTTCAATGAAATTATCAAGTGCAATTTTATATCTTGGATCAGAGTCTCTTCTGTAAACCGTCAGCACATTTCGGCCCGGATATATCCTGTCAAGATTGTATTCTTCGAGCCTGTAATCGATAACTGATCCGTCAGGTTGAACAAAATATCTGACCCAGTCCTCCATATACTTTGAATACACAGGATCAATGTTCCCCATTTTATCCAATGCCATACCGAGAAAAGCTATATCATAAGCCCATTTTGGCCTTCCGTCAACATAATGTATCAGGCTGTCGGAGCGGACAATTACCGTTTTGGCCATCCTTACCGACCATTTTTGTTGATCCTTCCGGTCGCTGCCTTTTGTACCGCATCCCGAAAAAAGGATGATCAATGCTGCAAATAAAATACTTCTCATATAAAATATATTAATGCGTAGTAAATCCGCCAACTGGCTTAGGCTGAGTAAGATGAAGATCAAATATAATTATTTCATTCAGTCCGGATCTTATAAATGAGGCAGGGCAATAAAGCCTTTTCTGGGGACCAATATCCCAATAACGGCCAAGATTATGCCCGTTAATCCACACAATGCCTTTTTTATAGTTTGAGACATCAAAAAAAGTATCACCAGTGTAGGCAAGAGAAAAATTACCCTTAAAGAATATGCCTGGTTTGTTAATGATTTTTCCTGATGACCTCAGATCGTAAATGAATTTCCTGTCCATCGGCAGATTATACACCTCCCAGTTTATCAATTTTTCTCCATCAAGAGTTACACTGTCCGTAATTCCCTTTCTGTCAAGGATATGCGGACCATAGTTTATTCGTCCCATCCCTTCGACGAGGATCTCAAGTACAGGTTTGGTGACATTGCTTTCGGGAATATTTATTGTATCAATTGCCTCCCTGCGATCCAGACTGCCAAGGAATTGGTCATTAAGAAAAACTGTACCATAATCGTGAACATCGGCAACAGCAAGGCTCCCGTTTTTTTTATCTGTAAGTTCTTTCCTGTACAGGATAAAACCATTATCCTGTCCATAAGATTCAAAAGGCAGTGGTGTTTCTGAAGCCACAGCTTCCGGAAGATTATCCCATATGGATGTAAACCTGACCGGGAAAATCAATTCGATCTGGATAGCGGGAATGGAATCAGGTATCGGAGGCAGTTTTTCCTTTTTTGGCAGGTAAGATCCGATCAGTCTGCGGAGAGCCATATATTTCGGAGTGGTCTGTCCCTGCTCATTTATTGGAGCATCATAATCATAGCTTGTTATATCGGGTTCATAACCTTTTCTGCCTGAGTTGGCACCCGCCGTGAATCCGAAATTAGTACCGCCATGGATAACATACAGGTTAAATGATTTCCTGTTATCCATCAGGAACTTAACCTCTTTAAGAAGCTCAACCGTATCAGGTCTGGCCCAATCTTCTCCCCAGTGGGTAAGCCAGCCAGGGTATGTTTCGCTGCTGAATACCGGAACACCCGGATTGATTTTTCCGGCCAGATCAAAATCACTTTGAGAGCTTCCTGAATCGAGTCCGACAGCGCTGCCGGGAAGGGTTCCTGATTCCAGCATCCTGATTGTGGGACCATCGCCTGTGAAAGTAGGGACATCAATTCCATTTGCCGCCCATACTTCCCTGAGTCTTGACATATAATCACGATCATTGCTGAAACTCCCGTATTCATTCTCAATCTGGATCATCAGGATCGGACCTCCCTTTGTGATCAGGTAAGGTCTGATCTCTTCAGCCAGCCTTGCCATATATCGTTCAGCTGCTGCCATATAACGCGGATCTAAAGTTCTCAGTTTTATATCCGGGATGTTTAACAGGTAAGAAGGAATTCCTCCAAGATCCCATTCTGCGCACACATAGGGCCCTGGTCTCACAATAAGCCACATACCCTCATCCTGGACTATTCTTATGAACTCCCCTATGTTACGGTTTTCTGTGGAAAAATCGTAAATTCCCTCTTCTGATTCATGATAATTCCAGAAAATATAAACCGAGATCGTATTGCATCCCATTGCCTTAGCCATTTGAATTCTATGCCGCCAGTACTCTGCAGGGATCCGTGCAGGATGCATTTCTCCGCTTATTATCTGAAAAGGTTCACCATCGAGCAGAAACTCCTTTTCGCTAAGATGAAAAGTATGTCTGGCCTTCTTCTCTTTAAAAGAAGTCATCGTTGTTATCAGAATAATTGATAAAACCAGAATGACAGATCGTCTTAACATATATATTTCAATTAAACCGTTTTAATCCAATAAATTTCTTCGACCTCTTCAACTTTCTTCAACTATCATATTGCCTGAAAGCTGTGCAGCTTTGCATAATATCCCTCTGTTTTTTTGAGCAGTTCCTCATGTGTGCCGGTTTCAACTATTTTCCCTTCATCAATAACCACGATCAGATCAGCATGCTGAATTGTTGATAACCTGTGTGCTATCACTATTGATGTCCTGTTCTCCATCAACTTAAGTATAGCATCCTGGACAAAACGTTCTGACTCGGTGTCCAGTGCTGATGTAGCTTCATCGAGAATGAGGATAGGAGGATTTGCCATTATGGCTCTTGCAATGCTGATCCTCTGGCGCTGTCCCCCGCTCAGCTTATTTCCACCTTCACCAACACTGTTTTCATAACCTTTCTCGGTTTCCATAATAAAATCATGAGCATGTGCGATCCGGGCGGCATTTTCAACGTTTTCCATTTCAGGGCTGTCAATACCAAAAGCAATATTTTCGGTGAACGAGGTGTTAAAAAGAATAGGCTGCTGACTTACTATTCCCATAAGATCACGCAGGTCAGCAGTCCTGAGTTCCCTGATATTCGTTCCATCGATCATGATGGATCCCTGGTCCGGGTCAATAAACCGGGGCAAAAGGTCAGCCATAGTGGATTTGCCGGCACCTGATTTACCAACTATTGCAAGTGTCTGCCCCTTCTTTATCAGGAGGTTAATATCTTTAAGAACTGGTTCATTGTTATAGGCGTACCACACTCCCCTGAATTCTATTGAATCACTAAATTCTTTTATTGGAAGCGCATTCTTCTTTTCGGTTATTTTTTCCTCAGCTTCCAGTATCTGATCAACCCTGTCAATTGATGCCATCCCTTTCTGAACGCTGAACCAAGCCGTGGTAATATTTTTTGCAGGCTGTATTATCTGCGAGAAAATTACCAGGTAAGCGATGAGCCTGTCAGGAGTCATATGTGCTTCTCCTTTAAGGGCAAGCATCCCTCCTATATACATAAGAATAATTATAACTATCGTTGAAAGAAATTCACTTAGAGGCGATGCCAGGTAATATTTGCGTATCACCCTCTTGAATATTTTTGCATACTTTTCGTTGGTGGTCCCGAATTGCTCCTTCATTTTCTTCTCAGCATTGAATCCTTTTATAATTCTGAGCCCTGAAAGTGTCTCTTCAACGATTGATAAAAGCTGTCCAAGGTTTTGTTGTCCGAGAAGCGAGGTAGAACGTAAGGTACGGCTCA
>CAZLCF010000008.1:0-2301 GCA_964557905.1 uncultured Rikenellaceae bacterium
ACAGCATCATTATATACTCTAAAGATCACACCATAGTCGTTTTTGCAGGTCAGAGTAAGCTGGTTGCAGTGATCGGTAACAGTTGCCTTTTTATAGTTTATGGCATTAAATGAGGTATTTATTTCCACCGTTTTAGCAGATTTTATTACCGGATTATCTCCCAGGGTTACACCATCGTTCAATTGCAATGAAATAGCCGAAGGTGCAATTATCTGCTCTCCTTTATGCTGTACTGACCATAGAAGCCTGGTTCCGGATTCAACTTTCAATACGATGTTCCCGTCAGGTGATTTAACTTCAAATACCTGATTTTTCTGTGCAGGGAGCAACGATGAGCTTAATAACAATAAGAATGCCAGAAGGATATGATTCTTTTTCATTTTGAGGGAATTTTATTTGATGTTCAAATTATGAATAAATTTTTAAAGTAGTATTAATATAGCCTTAAAATAATAGGGATTAAAGTCCCTGTAAAAGGGGATGGCTCCTTCCCCTTCTCCGTTCCGCCAAAACGGAACGGCAATTAAATAATCTATTATGCAAGATACTTATGCAATTGCCTGTTTTTGAATGAATTGTCGTTGGCTTTAGCCAACGGTTTAGAATATATATATATAAAAGGGGCTTTAGCCCAATTGATTCATTTGACTTACATTTCAAACTTTCCTAACTTTATCATCTATATGAAAAATATAACGGAGGTATCAAATATGAATGGTAAAATATTGAAGATTCTGAGTGTTGTTCTTATCTGCCTGGCCGTAAATCCGGACATTTTTAGCCAGAATATAGGTCTGGTTGATGTAAAGCAAGCTGAACAGGTTATCACTGTCGGAGGTCCCGGCACTGATGTACCGGGATTTACTTCTGAAGCGGTCCAGATCGCCTTGGAGGCCGTAAAATCAAGAGGTGGCGGGACAGTCAAACTGAATCCGGGGATCTATGAGATCACTGGTCCGATCCGGCTCTCAGACAATATATCATTGATCGGATCGGGGGAGAAAACCATTCTGCGGAAATGTGATGGATTCAAAACCAGTTTTATAATTGACGCCGACTGGGGCATGCTGAAGGCCGTAGTGAAGGATGCAAACGGTTTTAAAATTGGAATGGGCATCCAGCTGTACGATGACCAGCATAACCAGGGATGGGATGTTACAACAGCGGTAATAACTGATATCCAGGATAATACTATTTATTTTGACAACAGGACCGTCAATGACTATCTCGCTTCACTGAATGGCACAGTGACAAATAGTTTTTCAATAATTGAGGCAGTTGAAGCTAAAAATGTCAAAATTGCAGATCTCGTTGTGGAGGGCAATAAAAGTACTAACTATTATATTAATGGCTGCCGTGGAGGTGGCATTTACATCCACAAATCGAAGAATTGTCTTGTTGAAAATGTTAAGGTGAATGAATTCAACGGGGACACTTTCAGCTGGCAGATCACCGAAAACATTACAGTGAGAGGTTGTGAGGCCTCAAACGGAGACGGGCTCGGGTTCCATCCCGGAACAGGTTCCGACCATTCAATCGTTGAAAACTGTATTAGCCACAATAACAAGGGAGACGGGATCTTCCTGTGCTGGCGCGTGCAGAACGGGATCTTCAGGAATAATACAGTCTATGCAAATGGTGATAACGGATTTTCAATTGGTCACAAGGACACTGATAATGTATTTGAGAATAACCACATCTATGAAAATGGTTCTCATGGTGTCCTATTCCGGAACGAAAATGAACAAAACAGCGGGCACAGGAATACATTCACTAATAATACTATAGAAAACAACGGAACCAGCGGTGAGGCAAACGGATTCTGCATCGGCGGTGAAACCCACGACATCACTATTATCAATAATGTTATCCGATTAACAGGCAAGGGAAATCAGACAACAGCAATTTTTGTAGGCAAAAACTCATCAAAAATAACTGCAACGGGCAATACGATCTCAGGATCCAAAGAGATTATCTATGAGAAATAAATTTGGCTGAAATTTCGGGATATTATCAGGTGATCTTTTGCCTGTTTATCAAACCAACAAGGTATCTCGATTTGAACTGCCTGCTAGCAACAACCTGTTTTATGGGCGGCAGCTTTAATATTACGCCAAGGACCGCGGCAAGAGCCCTGTGACTCAGCAGAACCTGGTTGTCAAATATCAGATTGTGCAGCTTACCTCTTTCTATTGCCATAATCACAACCCTGTGAACCGAATTGACAGGAGTTATTACCCTTTCATTCCTTGATTCAAGCTCAAGAGCATTTTTATTACAATCTGTGAGACAAACACCACA
>CAZLCF010000008.1:2401-28084 GCA_964557905.1 uncultured Rikenellaceae bacterium
TCCTTGATTCAAGCTCAAGAGCATTTTTATTACAATCTGTGAGACAAACACCACATCCCAGGCAGATATCCTGATCCAGCTTTGCCTTCTTGCTCAGAGGCTTGGCAGGATCATTTGCAGAAACCAGGGTCATAGCCTCAACAGGACATAACGACACACATTTGCCGCACCCGTTGCAGTTTTCAGCTTTAATAACAGGGATAAAGCTGGTTGTATGTACGGGATGCAGAAATCCGAACCTTCTTGCGGCAATCAGTGCCTCACAGCAGCAACCGCAGCAGTTACAGATGAAATTCACCTTTTCCCTCACATTTTCTCCGAACTGAACAAGATTCGTATCCCTCGCTTTCTGCAACAGATCCAACCCTTCTGCGGCATCGACTTTTCTGGCTATCCCGTGGCGTGTAAGAGAATCTGCACTTTTGTTGAATGTCATGCATATATCCATTTCAGCATCACAGTTCTTTCCTACATGCTGCATTTTATGCCGGCAATAACATACCCCGATCCCTATGTGGGTGGCGGTCTTGATCACATCAGAAGCTTTCTCATAATCAAGAACATGAAGGGAATTTTCTTCTGACAGTATTGTTTCGTTGACAAATACCTTTCCAAGCTGAGTCTCACCCTGCGTAAAAAGACTTTTTATAAAATCCTCTTCAACATTCAAATACTGGTAAAAGAGCTCTGAAAGTTTCTTCTGGTCAATGTCATTTCTGTACCTCATCATGGAGAATTCAAAGAATCCGGCCATAGGAGGAGGCATGGAATATACAACATCATTGTTATCCTCAGCATCAATAAGGATACCGCGGTCAGCAAGATCATTAAGTATTGTTCTTGCTTCTTCTTCTTTTACTTTCCAGATTATTGCGGCTTTCCGTGCATTGAAAGGTTTTATTGGCAACAGTGAAACAAGACCAGCCTCTCTCTCAGAAAATAGTATTTTCAATATCTCAAAAAGCAGATCAGATGGCGGTGCTCCCTGGGGGAACCTGTTGATCCGTTCAGTCAGTTTATAGTAACTGTTTTGTTTGATGGTAATATGGTGTGCCATCTTTTCAGGTCCCTTTGTCGAACCACCTATCTCATTTAAATCAAAGATATTGAATTTTATTCTCAAAGGGAGCAGGTAATTTTAAAAGGGCTCTATTACCGTTGGCTTCAGCCAACGGATGAAACATATATTAAAGAAGAGGGCTTTAGCCCAATTGATTTATTTGACTTATATCTCAAACTTACCTAACTTTATCACAATGAACATTTAATATGCCCAGCCTCATCCCCGGTTTTGAATATGATATCTTCCTCAGCTACCGACAAAAAGATAATAAACACAATGGCTGGGTTACTGAGTTTGTTGATAATCTGAAGGGGGAACTTGAATCGACATTTAAAGAAGAGATCAGTGTCTATTTTGACATCAATCCCCATGACGGGTTATTGGAGACACATGATGTTGATGCTTCGCTGAAAGAGAAACTCAAATGCCTGGTCTTTATTCCAATTATCTCACGAACGTATTGTGATCCTAAATCTTTTGCGTGGGTACATGAGTTCAAGGCATTCATAGAGCAGGCAGCTAAAGATCAGTTTGGATTAAAAGTAAAGCTGCCTGGTGGCAATGTTGCCAACCGTATACTTCCTGTTCAGATACACGACCTTGATGCAGATGATAAAATGGTGGTTGAAAACGAGTTGGGAGGATTTTTAAGGGGAGTAGAGTTCATCTACAAGGAGCCCGGGGTGAACAGGCCGCTCACCCCAAATGATGATGAGAAAAAGAACCTGAACAACACATTGTATAAGAATCAGATCAATAAGGTCGCCAACGCAATAAAAGAAATTATTACCGGACTAAAAAGTTTAGACCAGAAAGGAAAAGAAAGCTCAAAAGAAATAATTGAAGAGAAACCTTCAACTCGTAAGAATCTGAAAACCAGGATAATTGCCGGGAGTCTTTTACTGATAGCAGCAATTGTTGCAGGGTATTTTATTGTTTCAAAACTTATTAAACCGGAAGAACAGCTTGAAAAATCTATTGCTGTTTTACCATTTATAAATAATAGTCTGTCTGACAGTAATAAATATTTCATCAATGGAATTATGGAAGAAGTCCTTAATAATCTGATGAAAATTAAAGATTTCAGAGTTCTTTCACGCACATCTACCGATCAGTACAAAGGTCCGGATAGACCGACAATGCCTGAAATAGCAAAAAAACTGGGAGTAAATTATATAGTTGAGGGCAGCGGACAAAAATTTGGCAATACCTTCATCCTTAGGATTCAATTAATTGCGGCTAAGAATAAGGAAAAGCATCTATGGGCAGAGCGTTATGAACAAGAAATAAAAGAAGTCAAAGATTTTATTGGGATACAAAGCCAAATTGCACAGGCAATTGCATCGGAACTGCAAGCAGTGATAACCCCGGAAGAAACACTGCTCATAAAAAAAACTTCAACAGCTAATCTGACAGCATATGATTTTTACCAGAGAGGAAGAGAAGAATACGTAAAATATTCAACAACAGGAAACAGGGAAGCACTGAAAAAAGCTGAAAATCTATATCATGAAGCCCTGAAATATGATTCAACCTTCGCTCAGGCTTATATTGGATTGGCCACGGTATATAAGATGAAGCATTACTGGAGCGATTATTTTTCAAAGGATTTCATGGATTCAGTTTTAATCCTGACAGATATTGCCCTTTCCTACGACGATCAGTCAGCTGAAGCATATACTATCAGGGGAGCATATTATAGCGAAATCGGCAAACCAGAACTGACCCTGAAAGAAATTGACAAAGCCATAAAATTAAATCCAAACGATTGGTCATCTTATTTGATAAAAGCGCAAAATTCTGGTAATGACATAATAGAAGGAATTGAAAATTACTATAAAGTTTTATCTCTTAATCGTGGATCAGAATTACCAAACTATCTAAGATCTATCAGTCAGCTATTTCTGGCTGCGGGTTTTATCGATAAAGCAAAATATTATTTACAGGAAGCATTAAAACTGGATGACGATTCATTGACATATTATTTGAATTTAAGTTCGATTGAAACGTGGAGTGGAAATCATATAAAAGGTCTTGAATACGCGAAAAAGATATACGCAATAGATTCGACCAACATGGATAATCTGCATCTTTTAGGACATCTTTATATGTTTCTGCATCAATATGAAGAATCACTTAAATACTTTAAAAAATATATTGAAAGTCTTCGAGCCAAAGGGAACCTCAATCTCCTTGATATGGAAAGCCTCGGATTTGCTTACTGGCAAATTGGAAATAAAAAAGAGGCGGAATCCTATTTCAATAGAGAAATAGATTATTGTAATAAAGCCATTGATCTTGGACGATCTTTCGGGAATATTGGTGCATATTATGAACTTGCTGACATTTACGCTATAAAAGGTGAAAAGGATAAAGCATTTAAGAATCTAAGAATTTTCTGGCAAAAACAGGAATTAGTTGCCATAACGGAACAGGTTATCTATGTTCATATTTTAAAAAATGATCCAATGTTCGATAACCTGAGGAATGAACCAGAGTTTCAGCAAATTGTCAGGGAAGTGGATGCAAAATACCAGGCAGAGCATGAAAGAGTGGGTAAATGGATGAAAGAACAGATGATGCTGTAGAGAATGGGGGAAAAAATTACCAGGAATGAACAAAAGAAAAACCGGTATAATACTGATTGCTTCATTTCTTCTATTTATTTCATTTCTGAGTATATTAAGCTGTAGTAATTCTGCTGATTACAGAAATCATTCAATTGATACCACAAGTGTTGATATTATTGGTTATGATCTGACCAATCCTGATAAAACAATAATCCTGCCAGCTGTTCTTCATGAAATATCAGGCATTACTGCAATTGACTCATCATCAATTGCATGCGTACAGGATGAAAATGGGATTGTCTTAATTTATGATGTAACGAGAAAAGAAATCACAAAACAAATTACTTTTCATGGCAATGGTGATTACGAAGGGATAACGCTGGCAGATGATACAATTTACGTATTGCAAAGCGATGGAGTGTTATTTGAAATTACTGATCTTAAATCTTCTGGCGTTGCAGGAAAGATTCTATTATCAAAGCTTTCGGATAATGAGAATGAAGGTCTGTGTTATTACCGGAAGAGCAACATGCTTTTAATTGCACCCAAGGATAAACCCAAAAAAGATTCTGAAGATAAGGATAAACGCGGGATCTACGGATTTGACCTTAATACAGGGGAACTCATTAAAAAGCCGATAATAAGCGTTGACTTGTCGGCAATAAAAGAATTTGCTGCGGACAATAAGGTCTTGCACCAGGCAAAAAGTGAGAAGAAGGATAAAGAAGATAAACCAAACATTAAATTCAGGCCTTCTGCTATAGGTATCCATCCTGTTACTGATAAGCTGTTTGTTTTATCTGCAACTGATCAGGTGTTATTTGTTTTTGATTTAGACGGAACCATAGAATATATGGTTTACCTGAATCCTGAAATATTCAATATGCCTGAAGGGATTACCTTTTTTGAAAACGGAGATATGCTGATCTCAAATGAAGGACAGAATAGAATGCCTGCATTATTAAGATTCAATTATAACAATTAAAAATAATTATCGGGAATCTCCGGGGAAGTACATTATATGCTTATTACCTTAAAAGATTCTTCATTCCGCCTTATCCCTTGCTGCTCTTTTATGTCCCCCCATATTTGCTCTGTCATTCCGAGCGCTTTGGGCGCCGCGGCTTTAGCGAAGATGATCAGCGAGGAATCTCTTATTATTAAAACCGATACTCAGAAAATTATAATAAGATAACCCAAAGGAGAGGTAGATTAATCTTTAAAATATATATCCAGCCGTGCAACCTTATCTTTAAAATTTATTCTTCGTATTTTTACCCTCAGGATCTCTTTTCCTGTCATTTCCGAGAGATCCTTTAAAAGCTTTTGTCTTTTTTCTGATTTAAGCAATTCAAGGTTTTCATAAATAATTGAGTGCCTCACAATATTATTCTTAGCTGTGAATTGCTCGAGGAGAATTGCTGAAATAATGATTATAATGTTGAAGATAATGACTCCCAGGACAGGAAATCCTATCAGCTTTAATGAATTGATCACCGAAATCCCGATAACTGTAAAGATATACGACATATCCTTCAGGCTGAAATTCCTGGTTCTGAACCTGAGGATCGCGAAAATTGCAAATAAGCCAAAGGCCATGCCAATCTCAATCCAGACTGATTTCAGCATTGCAGTAATGAAGAAGACCGTAACGCCCATCAGGAAAAAGGTAAACAGGAATTTTTCCTTTTTTGAGTATCTGAAATAAACACCCCGGATAAGGATAATTAGAAATATCAGGTGAATTGCAAACCTTATCAGGATCCCGTAAAAATCGGGATTATTCAAATTAAAAAAGTTGTCAGACATATATTATAGTATTTTGGTTTAGAATTTTTTGCAGCTGTTCAGTAAATTTTCAATAAGCATACTTTTTCCGGCTAACTGATTATAAAATTCATCCAGGTATGAAATGAGTTCTTTTTTTATTTTCGGATTCAAATGGGGAAATTCATTGATCACCCTGTAAAACTCTTCCTTCCTTGCTGCGAATATCTCCAGGTCTTTCTGGAACACTTCCCTGCTTCTGCATATACCTGTAAAAAGCCGTTCACGGACAGTCAGAACGCCGGTTTCTTCAGTGGGAATGGCATAAGCCGGATTAACAAAACCGGTCCAGTCAAAATCATATGGTATAGCAATTCCAAGTCCGAAAGGATCAAGAATCAAAGATTTTATTACTTTAACGTTATGCTGTCCTGGTATAGACCAGTCGTAATTGCCAATCATATAGTTGAATATGGCAAGCCTGTCCATTACCCGGGGAACGATATTTTTCTGAGTCAGGGAGAGAGATTTGATCTGAATGGTATTTGTTCTGTCAGTTAACATTTCCAACGGCTCTATGAAAATTCCATAATGCCGGATTGGCTTTCTTTTTTTCTCGGTATCGATATAGTTTACAGTAAGTAATCTAACCCTGAAACTGGTATCGGTGAGTACATTGAACAGCTTATATGCCAGGTATTCCTTCAGAATGTATTCTTCATTTTCTTTTCCTGATCTGCATTCGATGACCAGCTTTAATTTAGATAGACTGTCCAGATCAGTATAACCGAAATTTGCTTTTTTAAAGTTCAGTTCAATGGGAGGGAATACACAGTAGGAATTGCGGAATATTCCCCGGGTTCTTAATCGTATATCCTGATTTATGGAATCTGTTTTGCTTAAATGAAAGGTTATGTTGGCCTGCAGGTAATCTTTCTTTGGCCTGGTCCTGAAATAGGTCGAGAGGTCAAACCGCAGGGTTATTTCAAGAAGGTCTTCGTCCTCAAAGAGCCTGAAACTTTTATTTGTATTAACAGGAATTCCGGTCAGAATCCGGGAATCATCATTTTGTCCAATGACCGGAGAAGCTAAAAGAATCGCCAGGCATACCTGAATGAAGATCTTTTTCATATTATATCAAATTTATTAAAATAATGTGACTCAGTATCAATATTTCTCCTATAAAATGTTACAGAATTGAAACTAAGGTTCAAGCTTTTTGAGCCGCAAAGTAAAAGTCAATTATTTTACCGCTTTTTTCAAAGCCTCAGTTGCTGATGCCTTGAAGATATTATATGACCATGTTGCTCCGGATAAAGCGTCTATTTTACTGATGTCCTGACTCTTAATGAGTCTTTTCGGATATATTTGAACACCCTTCCAATCGTTTTTGACTTGTTGAATGTATTCCGGATTTCCTTTATAGTGAATTTTATATTTTTTAGTGAATGTCTCATGCAGATTGGAATCCCTGATCATAAAATTTACTCCCGTAAACAATCCGTTTTCAACAGTTATCCGGACTTTTCCCCAGTATGGTTCACTGGTATAAGTATGTCTGGATAATCCTTCATATGTACCATCGGGATATTTAATAATGGTATCCTGGACCGCAGATCCATTGTAGCTAAGATCCTGCTTCCCTTGAAATGATGACACAATAATCAATATCATGATGACGATAAAAACGAAGAAGATTTTTACTTTTTTCATATTTAATATTTAGAATTAATGAACTGTTTTTTGGATATATCAGATGTAAAATCGCACCATTTAATATTTTTCCCCCCGGATTCTTTTGTTTAAACCAATTTTTGAATTCTAAATGTTTTATGAACTAAATTTACGAAAATCTATAAATTGAAGAAAAATATGGATACATTTAAGTAATAAAATGTTTATTTCAGGTGAGAATTAAATTAATATCCGTATCAGCACATAAAGGTAATGAAGAATTAGTGCCCTTTTATCGACGCCCAAAAAACATATCATTTCCCTCATTAGGATTATTAATTCTTGCAGCATTAACTGATAAAGAACATGAATTGATCATTATTAATGACGAATCAGAAGGAATAGACTATAATGATCAAGTTGATCTGGTTGGCATTTCATTTATTACCCCATCATCGACAAGAGCATATACTATAGCTGACCGGTTCAGAAAAAAAGGAGTGACAGTTGTATTCGGAGGTGTACATGCTTCTGCTTTACCTGAAGAAGCTGGAATGCATTGTGATTCTGTTGTTATTGGAGAAGCTGAAAATATATGGCCAAAATTATTAGAGGATTTTAAGAATAAAAGATTGCAGAAGGTTTACAGAAGTAATGAATTAATTAACATGGATTATATTCCTTTTCTGAGAAGAGACCTTCTGAAAAAGGAGCATTATTTAACAACAAATATAGTACAAGCATCCAGAGGTTGTCCATTCAAATGTGAGTTTTGTTCAGTGGGTGAAATGTTCGGAACTAAAACAAGGTTTCGCTCTGTTAATAAAGTCATTGAAGAAATTAAAACACTCGATGATAAATTATTAGTCATTGCAGATGATGATTTGGCATCAAATATTCCTTATAGGAAGGAACTTTTTACACAGATGATCCCTATTAAGAGAAATTGGATAGGTGAAGCTTCATGGAGAATTGCAAAGGATCCGGAATTACTTGATATTATGAGTAAAAGTGGATGCAAAGGCCTGCTTATAGGATTTGAATCACTTCGTCATCAGGATAATATTAATAAAATATCCCCACAAAAAGACTTGAAAACTCTTTATTCGGAAACTATTAATGAAATTCATAAAAAGGGCATTATAATTTTTGGGACATTCATCTTTGGATTCGACAATGATGACTATGATGTGTTTGGCGAGACATTAAAATTTCTTTTAAAGTCAAATATTGAATATGTTACTTTCGGGCCTTTGATTCCTTTCCCGGGAACACCATTACACAAACGATTGGTAAAAGAAAACAGAATTATTGAAACAGACTGGAGGGAATATAAATATTATCCTCCGGGTATTTGTTTTATACCGCTCAAACTAAAAAATGATCACATCAGGTATAACTTGAAAAGAATGTATAAAAAATTCTACAGCATTAGAAGGATTATTCTTTTCACATTCAGAATGCTAAAAAGATACAGGAATCTTAGAATAGTTCTTCAGTTACTGGTTATTAGTTTATCATTCAGAAAAAGAACTAGTTTTGGACGGTTCAAACGAGATATTAAAAAGGAATCAATGAACAATGAGCTTGGACAAAAGGTCATCAGTTAATTTATAATGGCTATTTATTAATCAGACTTTCTTTAGCTTGACTAAATAAAAAGTTATGATAAAACCATTTTTGCTAAATTTCAACGTATCTCTTAACTTTATAATCAAATTGATATATATTAAAATATCAAAATTACCTTCGCATACATTTGTGGTATGTTTGAATAAATAAAGATATTTCGTTGAGTATAACTAATGATAATGGGAAAGGGTTGATTTTGAATATGTTAATAGCATCGTGATTTTTGAGTTTACATTTATAATAATAGTCCTTTTTCAGTACTTAATTGCATAAAATCAATAAGATGATTTCTTTACCTGGGTATCAAATTAAAGAAAAGCTATATGAAAGCCAAAATACTTATGTTTTCCAGGCTATTGATGAAATAAGAAAATGTCCGGTAATACTTAAAATTCTCAAAGGAGATTATCCAAAGACTGAAACAATTGCCCGTTTCAAAAGGGAATATGAAATTCTAAGAGATTTGAATATAGATGGAGTTATTAAAGTTTACAGCCTCGAGAAATATAAAAGAAGTTTTGTGATAATAATGGAAGATCTCGGAGCGGAGTCCTTAGAAAAGATATTGAAGGGGAGAAAATTAAATATAGCTAAGTTTTTAGATCTTGCAATAAAAATTGCTGAAATCCTGGGTAAAATTCACCAAAGAAATATTATCCATAAAGATATTAATCCATCAAATATTATCTGGAATCCGGAGACGAACGAACTAAAAATCATCGATTTTGGTATTTCAACTGTGTTACCTCGTGAAATTGCAGCTGCACAAAGTCCTGATGTGTTGGAAGGCACATTAGCTTATATGTCACCGGAAAAAACCGGAAGGATGAATCGTACAATGGATTATCGTACAGATTTGTATTCATTTGGAGTATCTCTGTACGAGATGCTTACAGGTCAGCTCCCTTTCCCCGCAACAGATGCAATGGAATTAATCCATTGTCATATTGCTAAAGATCCGGTGCCTCCTTATGAAGCACTAACCTCCGATCAGTGGAAACATGAGAATGTTGGATTGCTTTCGAAAATCATTCTTCGGTTAATGGCAAAGGATGCAGAAGATCGTTATCAGAGTGCTTTTGGATTAAAAGCAGACCTGGAAAATTGTATGGAACAGCTTCATACAAGTGGCAAGATTAAAGATTTTGAAATTGCCCAGCAAGATTTCTCTGATAAATTTCAGATTCCGCAAAAACTCTATGGCCGGGAAAAAGAGATTGAAATTCTTTTAAATTCCTTTAACAGGGTATGCAGGGGAACGAAAGAGATGATGATGGTTATAGGTTATGCCGGAATTGGGAAATCAGTATTAGTCAATGAAGTTCATAAATATATTATTGCCAAACATGGTTATTTCATATCAGGCAAGTTTAACCAGTTCAAACGGAATATTCCCTATTTTGGTTTAATCCAGGCATTTCAACAACTAATCAGGCAAATCCTGACTGAAAAAGAAGAACGAATATTAGAATGGAAAGAAAAGATTTTAGATGCAGTTGGTCCAAACGGGCAAGTAATTATTGATGTTATCCCTGAGGTAGAACTGGTAATTGGGAAACAACCACCGGTACCTGAACTTCCGTCACAAGAATCACAAAACAGGTTTAACCTCTATTTTCAGAATTTTATCAGAGCATTTTCATCGGAAAAACATCCATTGATCATTTTCATGGATGACCTTCAATGGGTCGATCTGCCATCATTAAAATCAATTAGACTCTTTATGTCTGATAATGAAACAAAATACATGTTCTTCATTGGCGCATACAGAAATAACGAGATCGAACCCAATCATCCTCTTTTGAAAACTTTGGATGAAATTATGAAAGCAGGGACCACTATGTGCAGTTTGATATTGCCATCACTGGATTATGATAATGTTAATCTAATGATTGCTGAAACTCTGAAATGTCCGGTTGAAAAAACTGTAGAACTGGCAAAACTTTGTAAGAAAAAAACTCTTGGGAATCCTTTCTTTCTTAAACAATTTTTACAAACATTATTTAAGGAAAATTTATTTGAATTTGACAACCGACAGAGGATATGGTGTTGGGAGATTGATAAAATCGGGGGAATGGGAATAACGGACAATGTTGTTGACTTAATGGTAAAGAAAATTCAAAAACTTCCGGAAAAAACCCAGGCTGTTTTAAAATTAGCAACATGCATAGGAACTCAGTTTGATTTAAAAACACTTGCTCTTGTAAATGAAAAAACTCCTGCTGAAACTGCTACCGATTTATGGGATGCACTTCCAGAAGAATTTGTTTTGCCTATAAGTGATGCATATAAATTTATTCAGAAAGATTTTGATGATGCTGAGGTTGTTTACAAATTCTCACATGACAGGATTCAACAGGCAGTGCATTCAATGATGGATGAATATCAGAAGAAAGAATATCATCTGGGCATCGGGAGAATATTATTAACTAATACCAGCACTGAAAAACTTGATGAAGAAATATTTGAAATAGTAAATCACCTGAATTCAGGAATAGACTTAATTGTTGATCTATCTGAAAAACATAATCTTTCGAGATTGAACTTAATCGCTGGCAAAAAGGCCAAATCAGCAACAGCTTACGAACCTGCTTTAGGATATCTTACCACAGGAATAGAACTATTGGGGAAAGACAGCTGGGAATTTCAATATTCTTTGACATTGAGTTTGTTCATTGAAATTGCCGAAGTGTCTTTTTTAACAGGAGATTATGAAAAGATGAACGGCATCGTCAAAATAAGTTTAGATCATACTAAAATTCTTCTTGATAGAATAAAGATATACGAAATAATCATACAATCGTTAATTGCTCGCGCCAAACTACCTGAAGCTCTCAATACATCTATAGAAATATTAAAGCAGCTTGGAGTTAATATTTCTAAAAAGCCGACAAAAACTCACGTAATAATTAATCTGTTGCGAGTTCAGGCAATCTTGTTTACAAGGGATTTGGAGGACTTGAAAAAATTACCGGAAATGTCCGATCCAAATGCTCTTGCAGCAATGCGTATCTTGATGAGTGCTGCCAGTTCCGCTTACAGGAGAGATTTTCTCATGGTGACTATTATGTTATTGAAAATGGTACAGTTATCTGTAAGATACGGAAATTCTCCTTTTTCTCCTTTTGGTTATAGTATGTATGCAGTCTTTCTTTTAGGAGTAATCGGGAATATCAATAAAGGCTATAAGTTTGGCAAATTTCCTATTGAATTAATTACTGCCAGCAAAACGAAGGAATACATTCCTAAAATAAACATACTTTTTAATCTGTTTATAAGACATTGGAAGGATCCATTAAAAGAGACAATAGAACCGCTATTTGAAGGATTTCATATATCATTGGAATCCGGAGATTTGGAATTTGCTTCCTATAGTCTGATGTATTCATGTGTTCACTCCCTTTTTTGCGGAAAGAACCTGGAATCAGTTAATAAGGAATTGGGAGAATATATTGAGGTAATTAAAAAACTAAAACAAGAAAGAACGCTAATTAATGTAAAATTTCACAAGCAATTTACTTCCAATCTGATGGGATATGCAAAAGACAGAACTATGTTAATTGGTGATAGTTTTAATGAAGAGGAGATACTTCCTTCCTTAATAAGTGATAATGATATGCCTTCACTGGGATCATATAACGCTAGCAAGACAATAATCTGTTACATTTTTGGTAAAGAAAAGGAATCACTTCAATATGCACTTGAATCAGAAAGATATAAAAAATCGGTTATTGGATTAATTTACTTTCCATTAATCTATTTTTATACTTCTCTGGTTTTTCTTTCTCAAATGCATAATACCTCCTGGCTAAAACGTATACAATATCATATAAAGATTTACAAAAATCAAAGGGTGATGAAAAAATTGGCTAAACATGCCCCTGTTAATCACCTGCAAAGATGGTACCTGGTTGAAGCAGAGAGATTCAGAGTCCTGAAAAAAGACATGAAGGCAATTAAATGTTATGATAAAGCTATTAATCTTGCCCACCAGAATAATTATATAATTGAAGAAGCTCTGGCAAATGAGCTGGCAGCTAAATATTTTTATAAAACAGGAAACAGGAAAATTGCCAGAACCTATATGATAGAAGCCAGTCATTTATATAAAAAATGGGGAGCTAAAGCGAAGGTGGATCATTTGAATGAAAATTACTCCAGGCTTCTTTATACGACATCGGAAGAAACCAGAAAAGAAAATGACTATTATGATTATTTTGAAGAATCAAGAATTATTTCTTCAGACAAACTGGACATGAAATGCATTCAACAAGCCTCACAGGCCATCTCCAGTGAAATCCATCTTGACAGGTTGCTGGAAAAACTGATGAATATTGTTATTGCCAATGCCGGAGCACAAAAAGGATTCCTTCTCTTATTGGATGAAGAAGAGCTTTATTTGGAGGGAGAAGCTTTAGCAAACAATAAAGAAGTGACCGTCTTGCAACATATCCCACTTGTAAAGGTCGAAGATATATCACAAGTAATCGTTAATTATGTATTTCGGGTAAATGAGACAGTAGTTATTAATGATGCTGGAAATGAGAAAAGGTTTGCCAATGATGATTATATCATAAAAAACAGACCGAAATCAATTCTTTGCATGCCATTGATACATCAGAACAAGCTTAGCGGAATTGTATACCTGGAAAACAATATCGCCATCGGTGCATTCACACCTGAGAGGTTAGAAATTCTCGAAATGCTTACAGGAGAGATTGTAATTTCTATTGAAAATGCCAAATTATATAAAAACCTTGAGGCATACAACCAAACTTTGGAAGAAAAGGTTGCAAGACGTACAGCAGAAATTTCTCAGAAAAATGAGCAGTTAAATGTGCAAAAGGAAGAACTAGGAGCGGCATTAGAAAATCTTAGGCAATCGCAATATCAGCTCATTCAGTCCGAGAAGCTGGCATCCCTGGGGCATCTGGTTGCAGGTATCGCGCATGAAATCAACAATCCGGTAAATTTCATCAGCGTTGGTGTCGATTCATTAAGCACTAATCTGGATGAAATAGAACAGGTTCTTGATATTTATCATGAAATTTCACCTGCAAATGTGGAAGAGAAACTGAAAGAAATTGAAGTGCTTAAAGAGAAAGTAGAATACAGGGAGGCGTTAAGTGAGATCGAAAAGCTGATCGAGAGTATTAAAAACGGAACAAAACGTACAACTGAAATTGTAAAAGGACTTCGCACATTTTCCCGTTTGGATGAAGATATCATCAAAACAGCTGATATACATGAGGGCTTGGATTCAACACTAATCCTGCTTCATAACAAATACAAAAACCGGATAGAAATAAAAAAAATATATGGTGATATTCCGCAAATTGAATGTTATCCCGGACAGCTGAACCAGGTGTTCATGAATATTCTTTCCAATGCTATAGACGCCATTGAAAATACAGGAACAATCACGATAACTACTTTCAAAATTAATGGGCAAATAAAGATAAGCATTAAGGATACCGGAAGAGGTATCCCGGAAGAATTTAAGGAAAGGATTTTTGAACCATTCTTTACCTCAAAGGAAATTGGAAAGGGGACAGGACTTGGATTATCGATCAGCCATGGTATTATTGAAAAACTCAAAGGAAGCATTGAAGTCAGAAGTAATGTTGAAAAAGGAAGTGAATTTATTATTGTTCTGCCCATAACACAGGCGAAAAAATGACAATTTCTATTTCTTAGTTTAAATCATTGCAAACATGGTTAATTAAAGGCATTATGAACAGGAACCAGCAATTACCACCGATTCTCTATATTGACGATGAAAGGGACAATCTCACAGTATTCTATTCCACTTTCAGGAGGGATTACAATGTACTCCTGGCCTCTTCAGGACAGGAGGGAATTGAAATCATAAAAAAACATGAAATAAAACTTGTTATTACAGACCAGCGAATGCCTGGAATGACTGGTACCGAGTTCCTTGAAAAAATCATACCTGATTACCCCGATTGTATTCGAATAATTCTGACCGGATTTAGCGATATTGCTGCAGTCATTCAGGCTATTAATAAGGGCAGAGTATATCGTTACATTACTAAACCATGGGACAGGGAAGAAATGAAGATCACTATCGATAACGGACTTGAAACATATAATCTTAAGCAACAGAATAAAAGGCTATTTGAAGAATTAAAAGATGCAAATTTGACATTAGAGCAAAAAGTAATCGACCGTACAAAGAAAATTGAAGACCAGAACAGAGAAATAACAAACAGTATCTACTATGCAAGTAAGATACAAAATGCACTTTTGCCTCCTAAAAATGAGTTGGACAAACTCTTGTCATCATATTTTGTTCTAAACAAACCAAGAGAAATTATTGGCGGGGATTATTACTGGCTTACCAATAAAGAAAACAAATTAATTACAGCTGTTGCGGATTGTACAGGTCATGGAGTCCCAGGATCATTTATGAGTATCCTTGGGATTACTTTATTAAATGAAATAGTAAATAAATCGGTTACTCTCAGGGCAAATGAATTACTGAACCAGCTCCGCTGGAATATTATTAAATCACTTCATCAATCCAATAAGAGAAACGGAACGAGAGACGGAATGGAAATTGCTTTATGTATCTTTGATTTTAGCAATGGAATGCTACAATATGCAGGAGCATTCCGTCCATTATACCTGATCAGGGAAAATCAACTCCACGAAATAAATGGTGATACTATGCCCATTGGAATATATGATGATGAAGATCTGTCTTTCAGCATTAAAGAGATTCCATTCAAGAAAGATGATATCCTATATTTATTTACTGATGGTTTTGTAGATCAAATCGGAGGAAAAAACAGGAAAACATTCAGGGTAAAATATTTTAAAGAACTTTTACTAGAAATTCACAAATATCCGATGGATGACCAGAAAGAAATGTTATGGAAAAAATTTGAAGAATGGAAAGGTGATATAGAACAGATTGACGATATACTGATACTGGGTATAAAAATGTAACAACGTCAAAGTCTTCCAGTAAGGAAGTTCTCATAAACAGGTTTACAGAATATTTCATTCTACTTATTTTTGAACATATTCATTAAGGGGCACCTTATAAATTTGGGCTTTAGCCCAATTGATTTATTTGACTTGTATCTCAAACTTTCCTAACTTTATAACTCTGAACCTTTAATATGGCCAGCCTAATCCCCGGATTTGAATACGACATCTTCATCAGCTACCGCCAGAAAGACAACAAAGGCGACAGGTGGGTGAGCGAATTCGTTGAGGCACTTAGAACCGAACTCGAGTCAACATTCAAGGAAGAGATAAGCGTTTATTTTGATATTAACCCTCATGATGGTCTGCTTGAGACCCATGATGTCGATGCCTCACTCAAGGAGAAGCTTAAATGCGCTGTTTTTATTCCGATCATTTCCCGTACCTATTGTGATCCGAAATCGTTTGCCTGGGTGCATGAATTCAAGGCATTCATTGAGCAGGCATCTCAAGATCAGTATGGTTTAAAGGTAAAGCTGACTGATGGTAACATTGCCAACCGCGTACTTCCTGTTCAGATACACGAACTTGATGCAGATGATAAGAAACTGGTTGAAAGTGAACTTGGAGGATTCCTGAGGGGGATAGAATTCATTTATAAGGAGCCTGGTGTAAATAGGCCTTTGACTCCAAATGATGATGAGAATAAGAACCTGAACGGCACGAAATATAAAAACCAGATAAACAAGGTAGCCAATGCTATTAAAGAAATTATTACCGGATTAAGAAATCCACAGCGGAAAGAAAAAGTGAAAATAGAAGAAACTGCCGGGAATCTTGGTCCTCGGAAAAATCGTAGGATTAAGATATTTTCTGGCACTTTGATAGTTCTGGCATTAATCGTAGCTGGTTATTTCATTATCGCAAAAGTAATTAAGCCAAAAGAGCAGATTGAAAAATCAATAGCCGTTTTACCCTTTATTAATGACAGCCCTGATCAAGAAAATGCTTACTTCATTAATGGGATCATGGAGGAAGTTCTTAATAATCTGCAAAAAATAAAGGATTTCAGGGTTCTCTCACGTACATCCACAGAGCAATACAGAGGTACAACAAGACCTTCCATTCCTAAAATAGGGAAAGCATTAGATGTGAATTATATTGTAGAAGGTAGCGGTCAAAAATATGGTAATAAATTTATTCTCAGGGTTCAATTGATAGCTGTAAATAATGAAAGGCATCTCTGGGCAAAATCATTTGAAAAGGAAATCCAGGCAACAAGTGATCAAATATACATACAGAGTGAAATTGCCCAATCTATTGCAGCAGAATTAAAAGTTATTATAACCCCTGAAGAAAAACAGTTAATTGAAAAAATCCCTACAACCAACCTCATTGCTTATGATTTTTACCAGAGAGGAAGGGATGAGCATACAAAATACCTTACTGATGTAAGCAATAAAACAGCATTGGAGCAAGCTGAAGTATTCTATCGCAAAGCTCTGAAAAATGATTCAACTTTTGCACAGGCGTACACTGGTCTCGCAGGGGTATTGTGGGGTAAGCAATCTAATTTGGAATACACCTCACAAAATTATATGGACTCTGTTCTTGTATATGCAAATATCGCACTTTCATACGATGATCAATCAGCAGAGGCATATTCACTGAGAGGAGATTATTACCGTGAAAGGGCGGAAAGTAAAAAGGCCCTTGAAGAATATGAAAAGGCGACAGAAATAAATCCAAATTACTGGCAGGCATATGTAGGTAAAGCGTTTACATATTTTATGTTGACCTGGGATTATGGTACAGCACTGGAAAACTCGGAATTGGCAATAAGACTAATTCGCGGTCCCGAGCTGCCTGGTGCATTAATTACCCTTGGGTCAGAATATAGTGTTTTTGGATTCCTGGGTAAAGCAAAATCATGTTTTGATGAAGCTTTAAGACTTAATGGTGATTCAGCTTCTTACTTTAATAGTATGGTCTGGATAGAAGAGTCTCAGGAGAACTATAGAGAAGCTATTGAATTTGCGAATCGCAGTTTTGCTTTAGATTCAACACAAAATGAGCTGCTTAGCACTATGGGAGCATGTTATATGTTTATTGGTCAGAAAGAAACCGCACTTGAGTATTATAAAAAATATACTTCAAGGTCAGAAGATTATACAACTAAAATCTGGCTAATGGAAAGAACCCATCTTATGAAAGAAGTCCATCGGATCGGATATTGCTACTGGATAACAGGAAACAAGGAAGAGGCTGAGAAATATTTCAACAAACAGAAAAGTATTTGTGAAGAAGCGATCAGATTAAAAAGAGGAGGATACGGTCCGGAAGCATATTATGACCTGGCCGGGATTTATGCAATCAGGGGAGAAAAGGAAAAAGCATATGAAAACCTTCATCTCTATCTTAAAGAGAATGGTGAAAATTCAGCTTATGCAATGGTATGGTTTTTTAAGAATGATCCGTTTTTTGACAGCATAAGAAATGAGCCTGAATTCCAGGCGATATACAGCGATGCAAAAGCAAAATATGAGATTGCTTACGAAAAATTGAAGAAATATCTTGAGGAGAAAGGGATGCTCTAGGAAATGGAAGAGGAGCCTTCTTCGCCAAGGCTTCGAAGGCCAAAGGGAGGGGAGAACTGGACATAATAACTGAATGTGTTCAGAATATTTGAAAAAATTGGACATGATCCTGATCAAGGTTCAAAATATTTGACTAAACGGGCTTAACAGGCCGCTCCAACTGAGCTCAAAAATCAAATCCTTATCCCGATCACCAGTATATCATCAGTCTGGTCCTCATTATTATCTTCCCGCCACTTCTCAATCTCTTCATAAAGCCTGTCGCCCTGCTCGGGCATAGGATCTTCCTGTATGCTCAATAAAAAATTCTTTAACCTGGCGGTCTGATATTTCTTGTGATCCCTGCCGCCAAACTGATCGGCATAACCATCTGAACATAAATATATTGAATCTCCGTGATGCAGATGGATCCTTTCTGAAACAAAGTCGTTTCCATCCTTTTCATCACTCTTTTTCCTGAGATTTCCTGCCCGGTACTCATCAAGCTTGTCACTGGTCACATGATATAAGGAATTGCCAATTCCTGAATAGGTAAGTGTATGGTCCCTGATATCCAGGGTGCAAAGGGCGATATCCATATCATCCGATATTCCGGTTGTTTCTGCATCCATCTTCAGGAACCTGTGCATCTTGGAATACAGATGCCTGAGAATCTCAGGCAAATCTTTCAGCTTCAGCTCATTCACTGCCTCATCAAGGATACCATAGCCGATCGTACTCAGCAGAGCACCCGGGATACCATGCCCTGTGCAGTCAGCTGCCGCAAATATCAGCATTTGATCCTGCTTGCTGAAAAAATAAAAATCACCGCTTACAATGTCTTTCGGCTTAAACAATATGAAGCTGTCGGGAAAGCATTCCCTTACATAGAGATTATCAGGCAGAAATGACTCCTGGATATGCAGTGCATAATTATAGCTTGATTCAATCTCTTTTACCGCTTCCTCAATCTTTCTGTTCCTGATCTCCACCATTTCTTCCACATCAGGAGAAAGTGTGACCATCTTTCTTATCTGGGCGTTCATTTTCCGGGTTTCATCCAGTATTCTGTGGATGCTGCTTTGCGGTTTTATTGCATAGGGCAGTTTGCTGATCCTGTCGGGATTGACATGAAATACATCATAATCAACATCCTGAAGAAGGGCGGGAATTAACCTTACAAGTTCACGGTCTTTTTCCTTTTCAGATTCAGACAGATCTTCATAGGGTATTATTGCAGGATGTGTTTTCTTACGTTCATCTTTAACTTTACCATATATCCACCCGTGCAATATTTTATCCCAGCACCACCGGATATGCTCAACCCTTGCCATTGTTTCAACCTCATCCTCACTGAGATGGAGCACAGCAGGCTTGAATCCTTTCCCTGTATGACGGATCTTGTAACCTATAGCCAGCAATTTAGCCGGAATCTGATATGCATTGTCCAGGTTGGAATGTTTGATATCTTCCGGAAGGTCATCAAAATCTCCGAGATTATTATTCTTACTATCTCCCGAAGTATAGATCCAGGAGATATAAGACATCTTTTTTGGACCAATATCCCTTTTTCTTATTTCATGCAGGTATCTTGAATGAATTGACCTTGCAAATTTCGAGACCATTTTTTCATTTATTTCAGATACCTCTTCAGTCCTGATTATCTCATATCCGATATTTTTAAGAGCTACCGGAATTAAATGATTCAGTTCGATGTAAAAGCGCTTTCTCTCCTCAGGCAGATCCCTGAAAGCATCCTTAACCGGCTCATTTTTCCCTTTCAGGTCGCCTGCTGAAATTTGTTTCTGGCAAAAACTATGATAATCTGCACGTGCAAGTATTTCAATATCTTTATAAGGAATGAGGCATGTTCTGCAAAAATCTTTATATGGATGGATATAAAGATTTAGTAGGCTGAGTTTTTTTGGTATATCCCATGCAAAGTCAAACCAGACTGATTTTTCGTTTTCCGGGAGTTTGTCAAAATCTTTTTTGAAAGTATATGGTGATGTGAACAGATGTTGTGTGCGCTGAATATCTTTATAAAGATTTTCAGCGATCCGGTCAATGAAAATTTTCTTATACTCAATCCAGCTGGATGTAATATCCTGGATTATCTTATTGGAGGGTCTGTAAATTACCTCTATCCATTTCAGGATATCCCTTTTTGTGAAATCATCGGACATTAATAAAGAATTATTCTGACAGAACTATAAATCCGGCCGGAATATCATTCCATATCCTTCTGAACATATTCAAAAGGAGTCTTGGAAATCTTCGACATCTCACGTCCGACCTGCAGCATGTCGAGGTCATCTTTATCATAATGCCATTTTATTGCAAGATTTTTGCCTTTTGACCGGACATCGGCGATCTGTTTGCAAAAATCAAGAATATATTTGGCCGATGATGAATTAAAATATTCAAAATCGAAGTTAAAAATAACCGGATCTTTCATCTCCTGGCTCCTGTTAAGGTAAGAAGAGTAATCATCAAACCATTTCAGGATCTCCAGGTAAAAAGCAGCGACATCAGAAGGTCTTGATTCACCCGAGAGTTCAAATCTGTTAATTTCCGGGTCAAAAAACACCCTTGGTGAATTTACAGTCTGGTCAATAATTAGCTTTCTCATGGCATATTTATTTACAGATATTTGTATCTCAAAAAATGAAAAATCGTTATCAATCCTGGTAAAGGAATAGTCAATCTTTTTCCCTGATTTTAGTTTCATCAGAATGAATCCCAGACCAGCCCCTGCTCCGTTATCAGTCAGTCTGGTTTCCCTGTTAAGTATTTTTTCATATAAGGTTACCAGTTCTTCCTGGCCCATATTATTAACTTTTTCCAGCCTGTTGACCAGCAGGTCTGTTTTTTCCTTCTGGATGGGATTCCCGGCATAAATACTAATACTATCGTCCCATTCGCCTGCAGAAATATATGGCAGTTTTACATGGTCGACAACTATATTTTTCGGCGTATGTTTTGCGATATTTTCAAGACATTCGACCAGTATTGAGTAAACCCTCTTGCCGGGAGTTTTATTCAAACCTGCAAACTCTTTTGTTTTCTTAAGGTTCTGGAGGAGATGATCAATGGTTTTTTGATCAACCGGACCGGAGTAATCTAAAAAAATTTTTCTGTGTGCCAATTAATTCCTAACTTGGTTTAAACAAAGATAAACTATATAACAAAACTTATTTTAAGTTGATTGCAAATATATTATTTTCCGGCAAATAATTATTAATAAACAATATGAGTGAAACCATTCTTAACGCGCTGGTTCAGCTTTTTGCCTTGATTGGCGATATCCATGATGAAACGGTTATAACCAGCAGAGAGAAAGATGTTGTACGGGTATTCCTTTCACGTCACCTGAATAATGAGCTGGTTGTCAGATATATGAAAATGTTTGAAGAATACCTTGGGGTCTATAATTCGGAGAGCATCACCAAGGGTAGCATCAAGGACAGGAAACGTGTTTCGCTCAATGCAATGAGAATCCTGGCAATTTGTGAGGCAATAAATGAGGAACTTCGTCAGAAACAGAAGATATATGTGCTCATCCAGCTGATGGATTTCATATCACTTGGAGAAGAAGTAACAGAGAACGAGCTCGATTTTCTGCAGACTGTAGCCAACGCTTTTAATATTCCGTCAACAGAATACGAGAATGTTAAATGCTTTATAATGAATGATATTTATGAAGTAAAGGAGAAAAGCAGGATACTTATCATTGACGGCAGAAAGAAATCCAGACAGGAGGAGATAAAACACATTTCAAATGAAAACCTGGGGGGCATAATCTCATTCCTTTTTATTGCCAGCACGAATACCTACATTCTGAGGTACGAAGGAAATGAGGATCTTTATCTGAACGGGCAGAATATCTTTCCCGGTCAGACTTATATTTTCGACCGTGGCTCTACAATACGCGGTCCGGGTATAAAAACTGTCTATTATTCCGAGATCAGCAGCCAGATATCCGAAGCCTCCTATAAACAAAAGATCTCTCTTGATGCAGTCAATGTCACATTCAAATTCCGGAACAGTGAAAATGGCATTCATAATCTTGATTTTCACGGGGAATCAGGAGAACTGGTCGGCATCCTCGGTGGTAGCGGTGTCGGTAAATCCACTACTTTAAGCATTCTGAATGGAACATTAAAACCTCAGGAAGGAGAAGTACTGGTAAACGGATATGACCTTTACAACGAAAGTGAAAAGGGAAACCTTAAGGGAGTAATTGGTTTCGTACCGCAGGATGATCTCCTGATAGAAGAGCTTACAGTTTATCAGAATATCTATTATAATGCAAAAATGTGCCTCAATAATCTTTCTGAGGAAAAATTAATTGAGGTGGTTATCAAAACCCTTGTTGATTTTGACCTTGAGGAAATAAAGGATCTGAAAGTGGGCAATCCTCTGAAGAAGGTGATCAGCGGAGGTCAGAGAAAAAGAGTCAACATTGCGCTCGAACTGCTTCGTGAACCAACTATCCTTTTCGTAGACGAACCAACATCGGGGCTCTCATCTGTTGATTCGGAAGCTGTGATGAATTTACTTAAGGAACAAACCCACAAGGGGAAGCTTGTGATCATCAACATACACCAGCCCGCATCCGAGTTATACAAGATGTTCAATAAGATAATGATAATTGATAAAGGCGGTTACCAGGTTTTTTTCGGGAATCCGACAGAAGCAATTATCTATTTCAAGACTATCACCAGGCATGCAAATCCGGATGAGGATCAATGCGTCAAATGCGGTAATGTAGATACTGATCAGATACTTCAGATTGTAGAAGCTAAAGTGGTTGATGAACATGGCAAGGCAACCCGTTTAAGGAAAATATCTCCTATAGAATGGGCTGAAAAGTTTCATGAAAAGTCCGGCAGTAAAGTGCATGAAGGTGCTCCTGGAAAACAGACAATACCTGAAAATAATTTCAGCATACCCGGCCTTTTCAAACAGTCGGTAATATTTTTTACCCGTGATTTTCTGTCGAAAGCGGCTGACAAGCAATATATTCTTATAAGTCTTTTTGGCCCTCCCTTGCTGGCATTCCTGCTTGCATTTTTTACGAGATATACCAGTGAGGTCTATAAGCTCAGTGAGAATGACAATGTACCGGCTTATCTCTTCATGTGCGTTATTACTTCTCTCTTTTTTGGCCTTATGATCAGCTCTGAAGAAATTGTGAAAGACCGTAAGATATTGAAAAGAGAATCATTTCTTCATCTGAGCTGGTTCAGCTACCTGAACTCCAAGGTAATGATATTGTTCCTGGTGTCTGCATTCCAGACAATATCATTTGTCCTTATCGGCAACCTGATCCTTGGAATCAGGGGGATGACTCTCAGCTACTGGCTCGTTCTGTTTACAACATCATGTTCCGCAAATATACTTGGGCTGAATATCTCTTCAGCATTTAATTCAGTCGTCACAATCTATATCCTTATACCATTTATAATTATACCCCAACTGCTTTTCAGCGGTGTGCTTGTAAAATTCGACCAGCTTCATTTAAGCAGTAAATCGTCAAAGGAATTTGTGCCTGTAATAGGTGATATGATGACTGCCCGCTGGGCGTTCGAAGCTCTTGCAGTTGAACAATTCAAAAACAATAAATTTGAAAAACGATCCTTCAGATATAATATGGATGCGAGCCAGAACTACTATTATGGTGCATTCCTTATCAACGACAGGTTGAATAAAGATCTCTGGATCTGCAGAAATTACCGGGACAGTGCAGATTTCAAAATGCTTGTCGGAGAAAGTTTTGCCAGACTGAACCATCATATTGGTGAACTGGCAAAGCTGACTCAGACAGAACCCGGGTCATGGAAGGATTCCCTCGATGCAGATAAATTCAATCAGGACGTTAATAAGTCAGCTATATTATATCTTAATTCCTTAAGGAAGTATTTTATGGATAATTTCAAGCTGGCAACATCTATTAAAGATTCTATAAATAATTCAATGGAAAAGGCTATCGGGAAGGAAGAAATGATAACTTTCCAGGAGGATCATGAAAATAAGCGGTTGAAACTTCTGGCGCTGGATATAGATAATCCTGATAAAATAGTCAGGACTCCTGAAAAATATATTCAGAAATATGAACCGGGTTATATGAAAGCATTATCAAAGAACGGTCGTGCTCATTTTTACGCTCCATATAAAACGATTAGAAATCAGGAGATCGATACTTACTGGTTTAATATTCTGGTAATCTGGCTGGTATCAGTTCTCCTCTATCTGGCCCTCTATTTCAACCTCCTTCAAAAACTGTTAACCTGGTTCGAAAACCTCCGCCTTCCGAAATCCGAATCCTGATCCTAATAATTAAAACCATTTCGCCTAAGTGCCTTTGCACCATTGAGCCGTTACTACAACCACTTTTCGACTGCTTCCGGACTTAACCCGGACAGCCCCAGTTTATTCTTCTTATTGTAACCGTTCAGATCATTTGCCAGCTTGCCCGCTTTCTCAACTTCTTTCAGCTTTGATATGGTGGTGTAACCAAGTTTTTTGAGGGGATCTATCCACTCTTCAGGTATTCCAAGTCCCAAATACTCTTCCTTCTGACTTTCAACAACCGGTTTCTGAATTACTGGCTTCATCTGCGGGAACAAAAGAACATCCTGTATTGAAGGCTGATTTGTTAAAAGCATTGTTAGCCTGTCAATCCCCATTCCCATCCCCGAAGTCGGTGGCATTCCTACTTCCAGTGCTTTTACAAAATCGAGATCAATGAACATTGCTTCATCATCACCTTTTTCAGAGAGTCTTAACTGATCCTGGAACCTCTCCATCTGATCAACAGGATCATTAAGCTCTGAATATGCATTGGCAATCTCCTTGCAATTAATGAAAAGCTCGAACCTCTCTGTGAGACCTGGCTTGGTCCTGTGCATTTTAGTGAGAGGAGAGGTTTCAGATGGGTAATCTATAATAAAAGTGGGCTGGACAAGATTAAATTCACATTTCTCCTTGAATATTGCATCAATAAGCTTCCCTTTTCCCATCGTCGGATCGTGTTCAATCTCAAACCTGTCGCATACTTTTCTTAATCCTGTCTCATCCATTCCCGTTATATCGACACCGGTATTTTCCCTGATGGCATCGAGCATGCTTATACGTTTATAGGGAGGATTCAGGTTGATGACTTTCTCACCGTAAGTAATTTCAGTTTTTCCGTGAAGATCAAGAACCGACTTTTTTATAATCTCCTCCGTAAAGGTCATCATCCAGTTATAATCCTTGTAGGCAATATAGATTTCCATTACGGTGAACTCAGGATTGTGGGTACGATCCATTCCTTCATTACGGAAATCCTTTGAAAATTCATAAACACCTTCATATCCGCCAACGATTAACCGTTTCAGATAGAGCTCATTGGCGATCCTCAGGTATAGAGGTATATCCAGAGTATTGTGATGAGTAATAA
>CAZLCF010000009.1:0-19817 GCA_964557905.1 uncultured Rikenellaceae bacterium
AGGCTGACAGCCAGATGGCAACGGCTTTTCTCAAGGAATTCCCTTATACTGCCTGTGAGTCCGACAGTGCTGACAGTAATACGCGTGGGACTCCAGCCGTATCCCCATTCACTTGTCATAATATCGAGGCTTTTCAAAACTTCAGTTATGTTATCGAGAGGTTCTCCCATGCCCATATAAACCATATTTGTAAGGCTCCTGAATTCAGGCAGGCTTCTGAACTGGTTCAGTATTTCATTTGATGAGAGGTTTCCCTGGAATCCCTGCCTTCCTGTCATGCAGAAAATACAACCCATCTTGCATCCCGCCTGTGATGAAACACATATTGTTGCCCTGTCATCTTCCGGGATATAAGTTGTTTCTATATATTTGTCATTCAGAACATTATACAGGTATTTCCTGGTCCCGTCCCTGCTTTCCGTAACATTCACCGGGACAGAAAGACCGATTTCATAATCGACCGAAAGAACCTCCCTCATTTTTTTTGATAGGTTGGTCATCTCATCAATTGAGGATATCTCTTTCTTGTACAGCCAGTCAGCTATCTGTTTCGCAGCATACCCCGGCAGCCTCACGCGCTTTGTAACAGCGATCAGCTCGTTAAGGGTCTTTCCGAATAATTTTTCTTTCAGCATCTTACATCCCCCCGACTCCCTTCAAAGGGGGAGTTATTTGTCGTTGCACCATTAATTAAATCCATACCCCGCCTTCTGCAGATCCTTCACAGATTTAAAAGGTTTTGGTGGTGTAAGATATTTGTTAAGATGGTTATAGATCTTCATCCGGATCTCCTTGGCAGCCATATAATCCATCCTGTCGAATGAATGTCCGCCGGGCATATTTTCAAAAATCTCATATGAGAAATTGCTCTTGCCTTCAGCTTTGAGAGATTTAATCAGATGTTCAACTTCCAGTACATTGACATCCTCATCGTTTGTATTGGTATGGATGAGCAGGGGAGTGTTCTGGTATTTGCTTACCTGCCATGCCGGGGATCTCTTACGGTACTCTGCAACATTCTGATCGGCAGGCTTGCCTATGGCAGCCTGTTCTGAGAAGAGGTCGCGGTATTCCTGGTCCTTATATCCCATGCGGGCTATCAGGTCGCTTACCGGAACACCGGTAAATGCCACCTTATAATTCTGCGGGTATTCAAATATGTTGAACAGGGCAATATATCCGCCATGGCTCCAGCCTATTATGCCTACTCTATCCTTATCAACAATTGTGTAGTTATCAATCATATACTGACGGCTGGCATCAACATCCTGGACCTCAAGCCCTCCGTAATCTATCCTGTTGTACATGGCAGCTCCATAACCTGTTGATCCGCGGTATTCAGCGGATGTGACAATATAACCCTGGGAAACCATCTCTCTTATAATATGGGTATAATAGGTGTCAAAGTTGGCATGCACGCCACCGTGGGGAAACACGAGCAGAGGATATTTTTTTGCCGGATCTGCATCTTTGGGAATGAAGATGTAAGTCCAGAATTTAACGGGATTCCCTGCTCCCTGTCCGGTCGGGTTCCATTCTTTTGCCAGTGGCGGGCCGGTCATATAAACCTTGTCAATATAGGCAATATCGCCTACCTTGTTGTACCATTGAATATCGTCAATTTTCTTCTCGAGGACATCAAAGCGGTGGCCCAGATCTTCAAAATTAGAATTGATCTTATTTATTGCATTCATCAGCTCAACCGTCCCTGGCTGACTGTAAGAAGCTAAATAGAAGAATCCCAGTAATATTGCTGTAATGGAAATTCTATTTTTCATATTTAACAAATTATTTTCCCTTCGAATACAAAAGTTGCAGGCCCTGTCAGCCAGATGTTGGTCACTTTTTCTTTTTTAATGTCAAACTCAACTTTAAGATTGCCCCCTCTTGCCCTGACATTGACACAACCTGTGTCAAAATGTCCTTTCAGGACTGAAGCAATGGCAGAAGCAGTGACACCTGTTCCGCATGCAAGCGTCTCTTCTTCAACGCCGCGTTCGAAAGTCCTGATATAGAGACTTTTATCAGTTTTCTCAACAAAGTTTACATTAGTTCCACCGGGAGCAAACTGAGGTGCCCATCTTAATCTTTTGCCTTCCTCATTGACATCCATTTTGTCAATTTCACTTGTAAATACCACATAATGAGGAGATCCGGTGTTTATAAAGTAATTTCCGTCAATGATTTTATATTCATTGACATCAGCCATCTGAAGGCGGACAATATCATCAGTCACTTCAGCCTGATGGATTCCATCGAATGCCAGGAATCTCTGTTTTTTCCCCGCAATACCGTATTTGAAGGCAAAATGAGCGGTACATCTTCCTCCGTTGCCGCACATTGATCCGATCTTGCCATCTGAATTAAAATATTTCATTTCAAAATCAACTTCCGGATCTGCTGAGATAAGTATCAGACCGTCAGCTCCTATGCCAAACCTGCGGTCACATAATCTGTTAATGAGTTTTGAATCAGAAGGATTAAGAATGCTTCTGCGATTGTCTATGATAATGAAATCGTTACCTGCTCCCTGGTATTTGTTAAACGGTATTGTCATCAATGTTAAAGTGTTGTTAAAACTGCCTAATATATTGAAGATCACGGAAAAAATGCATGATCTTTGCAAAACAAAAATGCTGGAAAACGGTTATAAAGATATGAATCTTTTCTAAGGCATAATATTTGATAACCGTCAACCGGGATAATTGGATAATTTTAATTACTAGAATTATGAAAGGTAAATATTTCTTAGGTGCATTATTTATGGCTCTTATTGGAGCTGCAATAGCATTATTTGCTTATACAGCCATCAATGAAAAAGGGCAATCAGTGGTATCAAAGGACAGTTCACAGATTGAAGTCCCGGATGCTCAGGCTATTCTGACCTCCTTCCAGATGCAGGAAGGGCAGGTTGATTTTACTTATGCAGCTGAACAGACTGTTCATGCAGTTGTTCATGTCCGTACCAAAACAATGATAGAACAACCTGAGAACCCTATACTTGAGTGGTTCTATGGTGAACGTTACAGCAGTAAACCCCGGGAAGTAGCCGGCTATGGATCAGGAGTGATTATTTCGCCTGATGGCTATATAATCACCAACAATCATGTAATTGAGGATGCTGAAAATATTGAAGTCAAACTTAATGACAACAGGATCTTCAATGCACAGCTTATTGGACGGGATCCAAGCACTGACATAGCACTTTTAAAGATCAAAGCTGAGAATCTGTCTTTTCTGAAATATGGTGATTCGGAAAAGCTGAAAATCGGAGAATGGGTGCTTGCTGTAGGCAATCCGTTCAATCTGACATCCACCGTAACTGCCGGTATTGTAAGCGCAAAAGGCAGGAATCTTGGTCTTCTGAATAGTGATTATAGAATTGAATCATTTATTCAGACCGATGCCGCGCTGAATGTTGGAAACAGCGGCGGAGCGCTTGTAGATACGAAAGGCCTCCTGGTCGGCATCACATCGGCGATTTATTCTCCAAGCGGCGCCTATGCCGGTAATTCATTCGCAATACCGGTAAGTATAGTGAAAAAGGTGGTTCAGGATCTGCGTGAATTTGGTGAAGTGCAGAGAGCAATAATCGGTGTCAAAATTACTGATGTTACTCCGGAAGATGCTGAAAAGCATAATCTCAGTGAGATTAAGGGCGCTCTTATTACAGAAGTGACAGAAGGAGGCTCTGCTGCAGATGCAAACCTTAAGGCAAATGATGTGGTAACAAAGCTCGATGGTGTCAGTGTCAATTCTGTTTCGGAACTCCAGGAACAGATCGGCAAGCATCGTCCGGGTGATAAGGTTTCTATAACTTACCTGAGGAACGGGAAGGAAGCTACTATTCCCATAACCATGAAAAACGTTGCGGGCAATACCAGTGTTGTTCCGGTCGGTATGGGTACAGGTGTTGTTTTTGGCGCACGGTTTGAATCACTGAGTCAGACAGACAGGAGAGCATATAATCTTGACAGCGGTGTTAAAATCGTTGAAATTAATGATGGATTATTCAAAGATAGAGGTCTGAAAAAAGGAACTATAGTATTCAGAATAAATGATAAAAAAGTAAATAATGCTGATGAAGTTCGTCAGGCAACAAATAATAGCGAAAGATCCCTGAAATCGATTGAAGGGATCACTCCTGACGGGATGACATTTAATATCAGGTTCGGGAATTAAGCAGAAAACAATTGCAAGTGATTGAAATACAGGAGGGTTATAAAAATAGTCCTCCTGTTAATAACAATACTGATAATTGTTTGTTATTATAGTAATAAGTATTATCTTTGCGACAATTTTTCTAAAGGCATAATGAGACAATTAAAGATAACCAAATCCATAACAAACAGGGAGAGTGCTTCACTCGACAAGTATTTGCAGGAGATTGGTAAAGAAGAGTTGATATCGGTAGAGGAAGAAGTTGAATTGGCTCAGCGTATCAAGAAAGGAGACAGAACTGCTCTCGAAAAACTCACAAAAGCAAATTTACGTTTTGTGGTATCTGTTGCAAAACAGTATCAGAACCAGGGGCTCAGTCTTCCGGACCTTATCAATGAAGGCAACCTCGGACTGATAAAAGCTGCTGAAAAATTTGATGAAACAAGGGGATTCAAGTTTATCTCGTATGCTGTATGGTGGATAAGACAATCAATCCTTCAGGCACTTGCCGAGCAATCAAGGATAGTAAGGTTACCTCTTAACCAGGTTGGTTCACTCAACAAGATCAACAAGGCATTTTCTAAATTTGAGCAGGAGAACGAAAGGACACCTTCGCCTGAAGAGCTTGCGGATGTCCTCGAACTGCCAAAGGAAAAAGTAACTGATACGCTAAAAGTATCAGGCAGACATGTTTCCGTTGATGCTCCTTTTATAGAGGGTGAGGACAACAGCCTTCTGGATGTGCTTACAAATACCGATTCACCGGTAGCTGATAAACTACTGATGGATGAGTCTCTGTCAAGGGAAATCTACAGGGCGCTCGCAACTCTTACGGAGAGAGAAAGAGATATCATCCGCTTCTTTTTTGGTATCGGTTGCCAGGAGATGACCCTGGAGGAAATTGGAGAGAAATTTGGTCTTACACGTGAAAGAGTCCGCCAGATAAAAGAAAAAGCAATCAGAAGACTGAGACATACTTCAAGAAGCAGACTGCTGAAAGGATATTTAGGTTAGAAATGTGAAATCTCAAAAAAAAGGCAAACTGATAACAGGCGCCTTTTTTTGTTGAAACAAGCATCAGGATTATTTGATTTTATTTGGGGATTCCTCGCTAGCGCTCGGAATGACAGGGCAAATATCGGTAATACAAGGGAGAAGCGGTGATTCGCTTGGCGAATCACCGCTTCTCCCTCCCCCCTAATAAAATGACCTTGTCATTCCGAATGGAGCCCCGATTTATCGGGACGGAATGAGGAATCTCTTCCATATTATAAAAGTATCTTAAGTAAAGTTAACATTGTCATTGTCATACAGAATGTTATAAAGCAAAATGAGCCCTGGGGAGAGGCTCATTTTTTTTGCCTGCAAAAGGTCGCTGCAGGCCGGGGGAAAATTTTAGCGAAATATAATAAGATTTTATTATGATTTTAATGAAACTATGTATGATATAAAACATTTTTAGAAAAAATCTTCTATTATCCTTAAATATCAATAGATCAATTTATAATACAATTGGATGCTGTTAACTCTTATTTTCTTTATTGTTTTTTCCCCGGATATCTGTCCTGTTTTGACTGAATTTATGATATTTGATCAAGAAAACGTGAATGGACTTTAAACTGGTATCAGATTTTGTTCCGACAGGCGATCAGCCGGAAGCTATTGAGCAGCTCGTCGACGGACTTAAGAAAGGAGTTCCTTTCCAGACACTTCTTGGAGTTACTGGTTCAGGAAAGACTTTTACGATAGCAAATGTTATTGAGAAAGTCAACCGGCCTGTCCTGGTACTCAGTCATAATAAAACCCTTGCTGCCCAGCTTTACGGGGAATTCCGGCAGTTCTTTCCGGAAAACAGGGTTGAATATTTCGTTTCATATTATGATTATTACCAGCCTGAAGCTTACCTCCCGGTATCAGATATATACATAGAAAAAGACCTTTCAATTAATGAGGATATAGAAAAGCTCCGGCTTAGTGCCACCTCATCACTTCTTTCAGGGAGAAGAGATGTAATTGTCGTCTCCTCAGTCTCATGCCTGTATGGTATCGGTAATCCTGATGACTATCACTCAAGTACGGTCCAGGTCAGAAACGGGCAGAATATAGGGAGGAATCATTTCCTCCGTAAACTGGTTGACAGCCTTTATTCACGGAACGAGCTTGAATTCAGGCATGGAACATTCAGGGTGAGGGGTGATACGGTGGATATTTTCCCGGCCTATGCGGATATTGCGGTGAGGGTTATCTTTTTTGGGGACCAGATTGAGGAGATAAATACTTTTGATCCCGTCAGCGGGAACCGCATTGATACGCTGGATGAATATATTATCTATCCTGCCAATATTTTCGTGACGACACGTGACAGAATCAACCAGGCAATAGGCCAGATACAGGATGATCTCGTACTTCAGATAACTCACTTTAATGATATCGGCAAGAAAGAAGAGGCTAAGAGGCTTGAACAGAGGGTTTCATACGACCTGGAAATGATTAAGGAACTCGGCTATTGCAGCGGAATAGAGAATTACTCACGATATTTTGACGGCAGGAAATCCGGCACCAGGCCTTTCTGTCTCCTCGATTATTTCCCTGATGATTTCATAACCGTCATCGATGAGAGTCATGTAAGCATCCCGCAGATCAGGGGAATGTACGGGGGCGATCATTCACGCAAGCAGACTCTTGTAGAATACGGGTTCCGGCTGTCGGCGGCACTGGATAACAGACCAATGCGTATCGAGGAATTTGAATCGCTTACAGGCCAGATAATATTTGTCAGTGCTACACCGGCTGATTACGAGCTTGAAAGGAGTGAAGGCGTATTTGTCGACCAGGTTATAAGGCCAACGGGACTTCTAGATCCTCCAATAGAGGTGCGACCGAGCCTGAACCAGATCGCCAACCTGATGGATGAGATCAGCGAGAGAGCAAAATCCGGAGAAAGAACGCTGGTTACCACAATCACAAAAAGAATGGCCGAGGAACTGACAGCCTACCTTCTGAGATTTGATATCAGATGCCGTTATATACATTCGGATGTTGACACCATTGAACGCATCGAAATAATGGAAGGACTGAGATCAGGTGCATTTGATGTGCTGGTAGGCGTGAACCTGTTGAGGGAAGGACTGGATCTTCCGGAAGTATCGCTGGTCGCTATTCTTGATGCTGATAAAGAAGGATTTCTGAGATCATCGCGGTCGCTGACACAGACAGCAGGGAGAGCTGCCCGCAACCTTAACGGAAAGGTGATAATGTATGCTGATAAAATCACCGGGAGCATGCAGATGACAATCAATGAGACAAACAGGAGGAGAGACAAGCAGTTGAAATATAATGAAAAAATGGGGATCACCCCTGCCCAGATATACAGAAAAACAGGATCCATTCTTACGGGTTTAACAGGGAAAGGCATTTCAGTAAAAGCCTATATTGAACCGGAACGGCCTGATATAGCAGCAGATCCTGTGGTAAAATATATGAACAGAGAAGCACTTGAAAAGGCAATTGAAAAGACTAGAAAAAGTATGGAAAAAGCTGCTTCCGAACTCAATTTTATTGAAGCTGCACGATTCAGGGATGAGATGTCTGATCTTCAGAAGCTGCTTAAAAGCAAAGTATAAGGAAATAACAGTTATTAATTTTGCCTGGTAATCAGCGGATTGCGATCCATTTCTTCTCGCCGTCAATGTCCCTGACAATTCCTTCCATCTTATCCCCGGAGACCCGGCCCGTGTAAAGACTGTCATTTATTCTGAAGGTTATCTCATCACCGCTGAGCCTCCCGTCTTTTATATTTGAATTTTTATCCCCGCTGGTTAGTTTGCCGTAAGCCATCTGGAATTCCTGCCTGATAGTGAGCACATCCTGACCGAGCTTCCATGTTCCGTCAACTTTGGCAGGAACGATCCAGAGCAAAGCCGTATTCCAGCTGTTCCAGTTTTCCTGAATTGTAACCTCATAATCCGGTTCCCATTCAGCCATGGTAAATGTATTTGAAACTATCCGGGTACCGGGCTTCAGCTCAAAAAGCTTCGGCCTTAATTTCAGGTTGATCTCCGGAAGAAGGAACATGGTGATCACAGTGGCTTTCGACAGGTCATATTCAAAAAGATCAGCTTCTATAAATTTAGTTTTATTACTGACACCTTCATTTTCAGCATTTCTTCTGGAGAGTGCTACCATGTCAGGATTATATTCTATACCAACTGCCTGAGCGCCTCTTTTAGCTGCAGAGATAACCGTTCGACCATCTCCCGAACCCAGGTCAATTACATAGTCTTCAGAAGTAACCCCGGCTATTAACAGCATGGTATCGACCAGTTCCTGAGGAGTCGGAACCCATACCACATCTTTTCCCGGCTGGCCTACTTCGGGTACATAACCTGTATCTGAAAGTTTTTGCGCCGGCAGAATTGATGATACTGATAAAAGGAGCAGAAATGCTGATAGACGAGCAGATACGTTCTGTGATTTCATGGTAAATAAAACTATGAGTCAAAAATTAAAATTATAAGTTTTATTTCGAAATGATGACAAGTTTAAGAACATAATTTGCTATGGCAATACAGGATGTCAGTCCCGGAGATTCCATACCGATAAGATTTATAAATCCCCTGCAGCCGCGGTCGCTTTCTTCCATGATATAAAAATCCCTTATCGGTTCTCCAGGTCCCTGTGTTTTAGGTCTGATACCTGCCATTTCCGGAACAAGGTCATCAAACTCAAGAAACGGAAGGAATTTTCTCGCCGATATCCAGAACGCTTCCTGTTTGGAAGGAGTTACCCTGTAGTCATATATGTTTGATTCAAGGTATGTTACATCCGGACCGAGTTTCACTCCTCCTCCCATATCAATTGTAACATGGATACCTATGCCTTCCATGTTCTGAAGCGGAACAGGATAGACAAGTCTCTTTAAAAGCCGGTTTTTTGGTGGTTTGATCCTGAAATATTCACCCTTGCAAAACCGGATTTTCAGCTTTTCATCCCTTATACCAGCCATTTCAGAGATCTTATCGGATGTTAACCCTGCCGAATTGATTACAATTCCTGAGGTGAAAGTGAAATTTTTCTTATCTGCATCAAGAAGTGTGATCTCATAACCCATTTCAATTTTCCTGATGCCGGTTACTTCACTTCCATATACTATCTGACCTCCGTTAATAAGAATATTTGTCTCAAACCGCTTCATCAGGGAATGAGTATCCACGATTCCCGTAGTCGGAGAAAAGAGAGCTTCTAATGCAAAAATGCCGGGTTCCATCTCCTTTATCTGATCCTTTTGCATCAGGATCAGATCGACGCCGTTCTTTCTGGCAGTCTCTTTAATTCCTTTAATTACAGATATTTCCTTGTCATTGGTTGCAACGATGAGCTTACCGCAATTGTTATAAGGAACATCATATTTCCTGCAATAATCATAAAGAAGAGATTTGCCTTCAACACAAAGCTTTGCCTTCAGGCTTCCCTGAGGATAATAAATCCCTGCATGGATCACTTCACTGTTTCTGCTGCTGGTCTCCTGTCCGAATGTAGGGTGTTTTTCCAGGAGGAAGACATTGCTGTATCTTTCTGATGCTTTTTCCGAAATGGCCAGACCAATGACTCCGGCTCCAATAATGGTTACATCCGCATCCATCCGTTCATCCGTTGTTAACCGGTCATGATCTGAAATAATAAATAGATTGCTCAGAGAACCGGTTCCGGTTCCCAAAAATAATAGAAAAAGGAATACCTGTATTGCAGGCTGAAATCTTATTTCCTGTTACACTCGCACCTGTTCACAACGATGAAAAGTGCAATTGTAAGAAGAAAGAAGCTGTTAGCCGCGTGGAAATAATTCACCACATGACTAAATCCAAAAACATTTTTTCCAGCAATAATCGATATTGCTGCAAGCAATATTATTATTGTCCCGATTCCTGCTGATATCCATCCGATCCAGTTTAGCGCTTTCATGACTTTAAGTTTTAATTAATAATCTGTATAATCCTTTATCACAAAGTTATTAATTAACTGCAAACATGTCAATAGGTACTATAAAAACTGGTTATATATCGATTGATCTGACACAAGCATAATTACTGCGTCTTTTAAATACTATAACTGGATTCTCTACATTAGTTTCTTTGAAAACTTCTAACTTTAAGTTTTTAACCAGATTGAAATAATGATTAAAATCTTCCCGCTTCTCTCCCTGGTTGTATTTTACTTATTTTCTGTCAGTTGTAATCAAAATATCAGTATTGACCGATATGCCCTTGTGACCCGTCACAATATTGAAAATTCTGTAATAGACAGCCTGAATTCGTTGTCAGTAGGCAACGGAGAATTTGCATTTACCGTTGATGTCACAGGTTTGCAGACATTCCCGGGATTCTATTCAAAAGGGATATCCCTTGGCACTATGTCGAACTGGGGATGGCACACAAGTGAAAATCCTCAGGATTATCAGTTGTCAGATGTTTACAGGACTTACAATGTACATGGCAGGCTGGTTGATTATGTCCATCAGTTCAGAGCTGGAGAAGAGAGCACAAAAGTGGCAGCCTCTGACTGGCTCAGAGCCAATCCGCACCGAATTCACCTGGGAATGATCGGCTTGCAGATAATTAAACAGGATGGCTCCGAGATTACAATAAACGACATAAAGGAGAATGTACAAAAGCTTGATCTCTGGACTGGGGAGATAGAGAGCATGTTTAAAGTCGAAGGCATGCAGGTAGTCATCAGAACTGTTTGTCATCCTGATCAGGATCAGATCTCAGCGAAGATTGAATCCGGACTGATAGGGGAGAAAAGGTTAAGGATCAGGATCAGCTTTCCGCTGGGAACTTCACAGCCGGACGGTTATGACTTCTCCCTTCCGGATAAGCATAGCACGAAAATAATATCAGGAAATCAAAATGAGACCGTGTTTGAGAGGAAGCAGGATAATGATTTGTATTATGTTAAGGTATTGCATAAGAAGGGAGTCATTAACGAGACCGCACCTCATACGTATCTTATTGAATCACAAGGTGATACTGCTCTTGAATTTTCATGCAAATTCAGTAAAGAGCTTATAGACAATGGATTAGAAGATTTTGCCAGGACAAGAGAAGCAAGCAGGATTAGCTGGGAAAAGTTCTGGAACACGGGCGGCGCAGTAGATTTTTCAGAGTGTTCCGATCCTCGGGCTTTTGAGCTTGAGAGGAGAGTGGTCCTTTCGCAATATCTTACCAGGATACAATGCAGCGGCTCCTTGCCCCCGGCTGAAACCGGACTCACGTACAACAGCTGGTTCGGCAAGTTCCATCTTGAGATGCACTGGTGGCACGGTGTTCATTTTGCCCTGTGGCAGCGTGAAGAAGTACTCGGAAAGCAGATGGGATATTATTTCAGGATCTTTGAGAATGCCCGTCAGACTGCATTACATCAGGGCTATAAAGGCGTAAGGTGGCCCAAGATGACTGATCCCACAGGCAGGGAGAGCCCTAGCACCGTGGGTACATACCTGATATGGCAGCAGCCTCATCCTATGTTCTATGCTGAATTGCTGTATGAAAATGCGGAAAATAAAGAGGAGATATTGAACAAATACAAGGATATTGTTTTTTCAACTGCCGAATTTATGGCATCCTATGCATGGTATGACACCACTGCCGGCCGTTATTTACTGGGACCTGTTTTAATCCCTGCACAGGAGAGCCTTGACAGGGAAACAACAATTAATCCTGTATTTGAACTTGTATACTGGTACTGGGGACTGAAGACAGCGCAAAAATGGAGGGAACGGTTAGGAATGAAGCCTGATCCGTTATGGGCCGATATTATTGATAAGCTCTCACCGCTTCCTGTTCAGGATGGACTATACCTCTGCTCTGAAGATACAAAAGACTCCTACAGCAATCCGCGCTATATGAGCGACCATCCTATTGTTTCGGGGATACTGGGAGTTCTTCCTGAAACAGAACTTGTTGATAATAACATACTTGGCAATTCCCTTGATACTATTATAAAGAAATGGAACTGGGCATCAACATGGGGATGGGATTTCCCGATGCTGGCAATGTCAGCTGCTTCAATCGGAAGGCCTGAGCAGGCAATTGATTTCCTGATGATGGATGCGCCTAAAAACCGGTATTTGCTTAATGGGCATAATTATCAGGATGCAAGACTTGCGATATATCTTCCCGGTAATGGAGGGCTTCTTACTGCAATAGCAAGGATGTGCGTTGAAGATCAGTTCCCTGATAATGGAAAATGGAAGATTAAATGGGAAAATCTGAATGAATACGTTAAATGATTTTCAATTAAAATATTAAATAATGAAAATAATTGCTGCCTGTTTCCTGATATTATTACTTACCGGCTGTGTCCGGCAAGAAAAAGAACTTCCATGGAAGCTTGTATGGTCAGATGAGTTTGATATTCCGGGATTGCCTGATGAGGCGAACTGGAGTTATGAAGTCGGCTATATAGCCAATAATGAACTTCAGTACTATACTCTCAGAAGACTTGAAAATTCTGTTATCAGCGATGGGAACCTGCTCATTATAGGCAGGAAGGAACCCTGGGATTGGGCAAATTACACTTCAGCCCGACTTGTAACTGACGGAAAGCACAGCTGGACATACGGTAAGATTGATGCCCGAATGAAACTGCCGAAAGGGCAGGGAATGTGGCCGGCATTCTGGATGCTCGGAGATAATATTCATGAGATAGGGTGGCCAAAATGCGGAGAGATTGATATTATGGAACATATAAATAATGAAGATATTCTTTATGGCACACTTCACTGGTATAATGAGAAGCATATCTATAATGGAAACAGAATACCCTGTGACGTTGAAAATTTCCATAATTACACTATTGAGTGGGATCCTGATAGTATTAAATGGTTTCTTGACGATATACAATATCATGCGATTGGCATCAGGGATCCGGAAAATTTCACAACAGCATTTCATAAACCGTTCTATATCATTCTAAATCTGGCTATCGGAGGAAGCTGGCCAAAAGATCCTGATGAAAATACACAGTTCCCCGACACAATGTTTGTGGATTATGTACGGGTTTATCAGAGGCAATAAAAATAAGCAGGTGAAGAATATATGAATGATTTTTCATGACAGATTGTTTTTTTACACAGATTATTATTAACTTTATAAGAATAGTTCTGAGGTTTATTGGATTTGTTAAAAGTATACGTGAATGAAAAAATCTCTGACCTTTGCCTGCCTTATCTTACTGGTTTCCACCATTTTCGCACAGCAGAATAGCTCCAATGCCACCATTGTGGATCCGGCATATTTTATCACTCACACCCGGGAAGAACTGATCAGTAAGCTTGTAGATTTGCCATGCGGCATCAAGCCCGATGATCCCATAAAAGTGATCCTCCAGAAGATTGAAGCTTACCTGGTGGCATTTAAACCAGAGCCGGAATATTCTGATGATGCATATGCAAAGGCTGCTAATATCCAGGCTCTAAAGAGTGTAATGCAGGGAGGGTATGGTATAGGTTCGGTTCTTATCAACCAGGACGGACAGATAATTGCTGAGGCACATAACGCACAGATACAGAAGCACAGATCAGACCTTCACGCTGAGATGACTCTAATGACAAAATTTGAAAAAAGCCTTAAGGCTAAAAAATATATGAATCTTTATGTATATAAACCCGGGTTAACGGTTTTCAGTTCGGCGGAGCCATGCCCGATGTGCTTTATAAGGATTAGCACTGCCGGTTGCGATACTAAATACTGTACCCCCGGACCTGAAGACGGAATGGTGACAAGAGTAAGCTGCCTGCCCCCCTCATGGCAGGAAATGGCATCAAAGCAGAAAGTAGAGCTTGGCGACTGCTCGCCGGTTATGCAGAAACTCTCACACCTGTTATTCTATTCTTATCTTCTGGATAACAGGGGGCCTGATTAAGAGGATCCATCCTCTCCTCATCCGCCGGGACACAAGAGGCTAAAGCGAAGAATATCAGGGTAATGATTGATTTTACCAGCGAAACAGGGGCTGTTGATTTTCAGCAGTGGATCACTCACACATTCGTTTAACCATGGTTTCTAATCAGAATAAAAATGAAAAATATCTTCTTAATCCTCCTGGTATTAATATTCCCCGGAATGCTGTCAGGTTATGCACAAGGAGTAAATTCTGACAGAACGGATATGCCGGCATTGCCCGCAAAATTCAATAATGCTTCCCTGGGTGAAAATATCTTTGTATTTGACCCGGGTATGGATATGAACGAAATACAGGTCGTGATTGATACTATTTTTGCCAGGCAGTCAGCACGCAGGAGCGAATTTACAAAGGACCGCTATGCACTGCTTTTCAAGCCAGGCAATTATAACCTTGATGTGAAAGTCGGTTATTACATGCAGATACTTGGACTGGGAGAATCGCCTGAGGATGTGGTAATTACAGGGGCAGTAAGGTCAAATTCCCGCGGGAACAGCGTGCTGGTAAATTTCTGGCGCGGGGTCGAAAACCTGACCATTGTACCTGCCACTGATTCTACGGTGACCTGGGGTGTATCCCAGGCTGCTCCGATGAGAAGAGTTCATATCAAAGGAAATATGAACCTGTTCGATAAGGGCTATGCCAGCGGCGGTTTTCTGGCTGATTCAAAAATAGACGGAAGAGTTGTATCCGGCCCTCAGCAGCAATGGTTTTCGAGAAACACTGAATGGGGAAATTGGATAGGGGGAAACTGGAATATGATGTTTGTAGGTGTTCCTGATGCACCGTCAGAGAACTGGCCTGAGAAACCTTACACAACAATTAAGGAGGTACCCATCATCCGCGAAAAGCCATTTCTTACAGTTAACGATAAGGTATTTGTTGTGAAAATGCCCGGACTTAAGATGAATTCATCCGGACCCGGCTGGATGGATCATGTTAATGACGAAGCAGTTATGAAGCTGAAAAAGTTTTATATCGTAAAGCCAGATATCGATAATTCAACCTCTATAAACTCTGCTCTGAAGAAAGGGAAGAACCTGGTATTTACACCGGGAATATACTCACTTGACAAAGCTCTTAAAGTTACCAGGGAGAACACAGTTATTATAGGATTGGGGATGCCCTCACTTGTACCTCTGAATGGAAATTCAGTAATTGATATCTCTGATGTTGATGGTGTTACTGTCAGCGGAATTCTTCTCGATGCGGGGCTTCAAAGGTCGCAGACGCTTCTTCAGGTAGGAGAGCCAGGATCGGCGATAAGCCATGAGGCCAATCCTACTTTCCTGTTTGATATTTTTGTCAGGGTAGGGGGTCCTCATGAAGGATCAGTTAAAAGTGCCGTGGTAATAAACAGCAGAAATGTTGTGGTGGACCATATCTGGCTCTGGAGGGCTGATCATGGAAACGGAGTGGGATGGGATAAAAACTGGTGTGCTAACGGACTGGTTGTCAATGGTGATGATGTCACAATATATGGTTTGTTTAATGAGCATAACCAGGAATACCAGACACTATGGAATGGGAACGGCGGCAAGGTCTATTTTTATCAGAGCGAGATGCCGTATGATCCCCCGACGGTCGATGCATGGAAACATGACGGGGTTAACGGTTACGCTTCATATAAGGTGGCAGATCATGTAAAGACCCATGAAGCATGGGGGGTGGGCATTTATAATGTCTTCTACCAGGCTCCGGTTATAGTCGATAATGCTATTGAAACACCTCCGGAGCTGGAAGACAATATTCACCATAAGATCATTTTCTGGCTTAACGGGAACAAGGAAAGCGAAGTCAGGAGCATAATCAATGGTAAAGGCGGACCTGTAAACCAGTCTGTCAGGAAGGCAACGATGAAATAGATGTCTTTTGCAGAATCGGAATTGTTGATTATTTTTGCGGAAGTTTTGTCCTCCTTTGCTAAAGCTACAGTGGAGGCATCGGGGTGTGGCGCAGTTGGTCCCGTCACGCAAGGCGTGACGTGGATCCTCGGAAAATCTGAAAATCAAAGATTTTCGATTTTTCGGGACTAGCGCACATGCAGAACCGACAATTGAGTTTTGATATATTTTCGGGGTGTGGCGCAGTTGGCTAGCGCACTTGCATGGGGTGCAAGGGGTCGTCTGTTCGAGTCAGATCACCCCGACATAATTAATAAATAGACCTTGTAAATCAACCACTTACAAGGTCTTTTTTATTGGTAGTACAAAATATAGTACAATATCCTATTACTTGGTCACCCTACTTTACAATTTATTATTCGATAGATTATATTCCCCACACGGAAGAGATTGTGAAATAATCAGACGAAGAATTAAAATCAATGAAAAAACACTGGAAGAAAGACGTAAAAACTGCATCGTAGAAAAACTGAAATTGACTTATGAGATACTTTAGATTATCTTTGAATAACTACACCTTAACTTTTAAACATAATTGGTATTAATTGGTCTGACAACATTCAAAAAAATATAAAGTAACAGTTTGATGAATAGGACGAAAATGAAAATAATTATGCGAATTGCAACAGCGGGTTGCATAATAGCTTTACTGACTGTTGAAACAGCCAGCGGACAAGTGGGTACGGGAACTATACCTGAGATTATCGAAAAAGATGGCCGGCATGCCCTTCTGGTTGATGGACAGCCATTCTTAATGCTTGGTGGCCAGGCACATAACTCCAGTGCATGGCCAGCCATGTTGCCAGGAGTATGGACAGCAATTAAGACAATGCATGCCAATACCCTTGAAGTACCAATTTATTGGGAACAGATAGAAACACAACCCGGAAAATTTGATTTTTCACTGGTTGATACACTTCTGATTCAGGCGAGGGAGCGTAAAATAAAACTTGTGCTGTTGTGGTTCGCCACATGGAAAAACGGTAGCAACCACTACATGCCCGAATGGATGAAGCGTGATGCCGGGAAGTATCCCAATATCACAGGCCGGAACGGACAACCGGTTGATTCTCCCTCACCACATACACAGGCAGCAATGGAAGCCGATGCAAAAGCGTTTGCTGCTGTAATGGGATATCTGAAGAAAGCTGACCCTCAACACACTGTTCTTATGGTTCAGGTTCAAAACGAACCCGGATCATGGGGAAGCGTTCGCGATTTTTCACCTGTCGCCCAGAAACTTTTTGAAGAACAGGTTCCGGCAGAACTCCTTAAGCCTGAGGTACTCAAGGCGCTTAACAGGCCCGTCGATGTAAAAGGAACCTGGCAGGATGTATTCGGAAACGACGCTGACGAGTATTTCCACGCATGGTCAGTCGCTCGCTACATCGGATACATTGCGACAATAGGCAAAGCAGTGAATCCCTTGCCGTTGTATGTCAACGCAGCACTGCGCGATCCGATCAGCAATCCAAGTGCTTCAACTTATGAAAGCGGCGGACCCACTGATAATGTGATCCCGATCTGGAAAGTTGCAGCTCCTGCTATCGACTTGCTCGCTCCTGACATCTATCTGTCCGACAGCGAAAGAGCACTGAAAGTTATTGAACTATATGCGCGACCGGACAACACACTGTTCGTCCCGGAGATCGGCTCCGGCGATGAATATACGCGATATTTGTATGCAGTGCTGGCACATGGAGGAATAGGTTTTTCGCCATTTGGCATAGACGATAATGGCCGGGGTGAAGCAGAGGCAGAAACCGTTGCACGCCTTGCCCCGCTGGCACAGGAATATGCCATATTGGGCCCTATGATGAGGGAAATGGCAAAATGGGTCTTTGAAGGAAAAGTCAAAGCCGTTGTGGAGCGTGAGGACCACGCCGGGCAAACGATCGATCTTGGAAAGTGGCAGGCAATTGTGTCATTCAGCGCCGCAAGCGGGCGTACAGTACAAACAAATACCCGGCCGTTAGGGAAAGCAATGATCGTGCAGCTTGGGGAAAGTGAGTTTATTCTCATTGGAACTCTTTGCCGCTTCACATTCCGCCCTGCCGGTGCCGACGCCGGAAAAGCATGGCAGTATCTGAAGGTCGAAGAGGGCAGGTATGAGAACGGAAAGTTCAAACTGCTTCGTATCCTTAACGGCGACGAGACAGATTGGGGAGGACCACGCATCGGGGCTGCACCAGTTGTACTGCATACAACACTGACCACTCGCTGAATGGAGGGCAATACATTATATCAATTTTAAAATAAGACATTTATGAAAAACAGGATAACTCTCTTTAAGCTGCAATATAATATTGTCGCAGTACTTTTAATAGTATCTCTCAATTCTACTGTTTATTGTCAGATTCCGGTAGGTTCCACCGGTAAAACTCAGGCATTATTGAATGAACCAGTTGATATCAGCGGGGATTTCAGGAATTTCTCAAATACCTATTATCTGGCGGATAGCCTTTCCTCATTCGATCCGAAGACAGGATCAGGAAAAATAAGTTACAGACGTTATGAATATTCTACAAGGCAGGCATTTGACAACATGTTAGCTGTGTTGAAACCTGTCAGCCCGAATGAATTTCCAACAGGTGAATATGCCGTATCCCCGGCTCTGCCCTTTTCTGTTGAGTTTATATCCCCACGTACGTTGCGTATCAGAACCAGTTCCCGTTTCCAGGTCAAACCGGATGAAGAGTCACTTATGCTTGTGAAGGGTAAAGTGCCACAAGACAATAGTGTCTGGCAGTACAATAAGACTGATCTTGGATATCGTTATACCAGCCCTTATGGAACAGTGGTTATTAAAGAATATCCATGGCGTATTGAAATATTCAATGCCGATGGGAAGCTTATCACTAAAACTATTAATAATACTGATGGTTCAGAAACGTTTACACCATTGCAACCTTTTTCTTTTGTCCGTCGTGCATCTGATTATTCTACAAGTATGGATGCGGTATTTTCATTATCACCCGATGAAAAAATTTTTGGCTGTGGCGAATCCTTCACAGAATTTGATAAGAGAGGTCAGAAAGTGGTTTTGTGGACAGATGATGCCAATGGCACACAGAACGAAACAATGTACAAACCAATACCATTTTTTTTAAGCAGCCGGGGTTATGGCCTGTTTATGCATACTTCTTCACCCATAACATGCGATTTTGGTAAATATTACAGCGGTATCTATTCCCTCATGATAGGTGATGACGAAGCGGACATTTTCATATTTATAGGCCAGCCGAAGGATATCCTGAATGAATATACAAACCTTACCGGGAAAGCGCCAATGCCTCCATTATGGTCGTTCGGATTCTGGATGAGCCGGATCACATATTTTTCAGAAGCAGAAGGACGTGAAGTCACAAAAAAACTCAGGGAAAATAAGATACCGAGCGATGTTCTTCACTTTGACACCGGCTGGTTCGAGACAGACTGGAGATGTGATTATCAATTCTCAAAAACTCGTTTTAAGGATGCCGCCAAAATGATGGCTGATTTCAAATTAATGGGTTTCCGGACCAGTCTGTGGCAATTGCCATATTTTGTACCAAAAAACACTTTATTTCCTGAAATTATTGAAAAGGAACTTTTTGTGAAAGACAGGAAAGGCAATTTACCCTATGAAGATGCTGTTCTCGATTTCTCGAACCCTGCTGCTGTCAAATGGTACCAGGATAAGATCGCAGGCTTATTGCGACAGGGTGTAGGCGTAATTAAAGCTGATTTCGGTGAAGCCGCACCACCTGATGCTTTGTACTATTCGGGCCGGACCGGATTTTATGAGCA
>CAZLCF010000009.1:19917-26264 GCA_964557905.1 uncultured Rikenellaceae bacterium
TATCGCCGCTGGACACCATTTGGTATGCTGACTTCACACACTCGCAGTCATGGTGCGCCACCAACTGAACCGTGGGAATATGGAGAAGATTTTATGAATGTATTCCGTCTTGCAGATAACATGAGATATGAACTTATGCCATATATATATTCGCAGGCGAAAGACTGCACTGAACGCGGACTTCCGATGTTGAGGGCACTTTTTATAGAATACCCGGATGATCCTGGTTCATGGACTGTTGACGATGAGTATCTGTTTGGCACAGATATGCTTGTAGCCCCTTTATTTGAAAATACTACGAAACGCGATGTATATCTTCCACCCGGACAGTGGATTGACTATCAGACAGGCAAGATATATCCAGGTGGTTGGCATAATATTGAGGCCGGGGAAATTCCGATTGTAGTACTGGTGCACGAAGGAGCAGTTATTCCACACATCGCTCTTGCACAGTCTACTGCACAGATGGACTGGTCAAAACTGGAGCTTATAGTTTATGCAACAGACTCAAAGAAAGTTAAAGGCCTGATCTGCCTGCCTTCAGACAGCTTACTGCATCAGATATCTTTAGTGAAAAAAGATAACCACTTTATCATGGAAACAGATCCGTTTGCCGGAAAGGTTTCCTGGATTGTCAGACTATACTCCAAATGAAAAATTAATTCAACATCATTACAACGATGAACTCAAACACAGGTATAATTAATATCAATAAAGGAATAGAAATGAAGCATAAACTACTGCATATAATCCTGATCTGCCTGGTATCATTTTCCTGCCAGCAGCAAACCCAAACAGAACAGAAGGAAATACCGCATCTGGAGAAGAAAGGAAACGCTGTTCAATTAATTGTTGATGGAAAACCATTTCTTGTTCTTGGAGGTGAATTGCAAAATTCAAGTTCTTCAAGCAGGGAATATATGAAGGAATTCTGGCCAAAGCTTGAAACTTCCGGGCTGAACACAGTTCTTGCGGCTATCGAATGGTCGTTAATTGAACCGGTTGAGGGGAAATTTGATTTTACAATTGTTGACAATCTTATTGAAGATGCACGTGCTCATCACTTAAGGCTGGTACTTCTTTGGTTTGGTTCATGGAAGAATGGACAGACTCATTATGCTCCTGAATGGGTAAAAAAAGATTACAATCGCTTTCCACGGGTAAAAGCCGAAAGCGGAAAGAGCCTGGAAATACTTTCTCCGTTAGGTAAGGAAACTATGAAGGCTGATTCACGGGCTTTTGCGGCATTGATGAAACACTTAAAGGAAGTTGATTCATCTCAGAGAACAGTGATAATGATACAGGTTCAGAATGAAGTCGGTGTCCTGGGCTCGCCACGCGATCATGGCGATATTGCCGATGCAGCCTTTAATGCCTCCGTACCGCAGGAACTAATGGATTATCTTATTAAAAATAAAGAAAATCTTCTTCCTGAGCTGATTGATGTCTGGAAGACCACAGACTATAAAACATCAGGAACCTGGGAAGAGGTCTTTGGTAAAGGAGTAAAAACAGACGAGCTTTTTATGGTATGGTATTATGCACGCTATCTGGATATTTGCGCCTTAACGGCAAAAGCTGAATACTCTATTCCGATGTTTGTAAATGCATGGCTTGTTCAGCCTGAGGATAAACGGCCCGGAGATTATCCCTCAGGAGGCCCGCAGGCTCATGTTCTGGATTTATGGAGAGCAGGTGCGCCAAACATTGATCTCCTGTGCCCTGATATACACCTGCCTGATTGTGAAGGGATCTGTGCCATGTATACACGAAATAATAATACATTGTTTGTTCCTGAATCGGGTGGAGGTGAACGTGGAGCTGGCAATGCGTTTTTTGTTGTCGGGAAACCCAAAGGCATAGGATATTCTCCTTTCGGAATTGAAAGAATTATCGCAAATAATGAGAATGATCCTATAACCACTGCATATAAGATCCTGGCAAGCCTCGCTCCTGTTATACTTGAAGCTCAGTCAAATGGAACAATTTCATCTGTGCTGCTGAAAAAGGATATAAATCAATCAGAAGAGATCATACTGGGTGATTATAACCTACTTGTGGAATTGGCCAGAAACCGGCGATCGACATCGGTTCCCGAGCAGGGCTATGGCATTATAATTAACTCATCTCCTGATGAATACATTATTTATGGGAGTAATATCCAGGTTTCTTTTTCACCCAACACTCCCGGGCCTGCCATCGCCGCAATCTCACAACTTGATGAAGGTAAATTTGAAGACGGGAGATGGATTCCGCGCAGGCGGCTCAACGGTGATGATATTATGCTCGATTATGACCTTGCAAAAAAAGCGCTGGAAAACAAGACAGGCACGGGTTTGAAATTCGGTAATGCAAATGAACTTGTCCAGCGTGTGAAACTATACCGTTACGAATAGGTTATAGTTTCTCCGGGCAACAAACTGGTCACTTTAACCGATATTTGCATTATGGTTTAGGGGAAAGTTGTACTTGTAAAACATAAGAACGCCGTGGTCAATGATGAGCCTGTTGAAGCTGTTGCTTATCTCATGCTTCAGCGGGCAATGCTGGAACTGACCAGACAGAAAAGCCTGAAAAATGCCGGCAGCTCTATCACGAATGCGATGAAAAACCTGGCTTTCGGATCAGTATCAAACACCGGAAGACTTCATACCTCGCTTTGGAACGACACCTGCGCCGAAGTTTGCGCTTTTGCCCCTCTGCGAGACAAGGTTGTCCTTAACATAACCGACGGACTGAAAGGATGTTTCAACGGAGGACCGGGTGCCAATCCACAGTTTTTCTGCAATTACAATATCCTTCTTGCAGGTTCCGATCCCGTAGCCATGGACAGAATCGCTTACGACATCATTGCTGAGAAAAGGATTGTCGAAGGCCTGCTGAAAGTACCAAATCCTGATGTGCTTACATTTCTGAAAATAGCATCAGAACTCGGACTTGGAACATGGGAAAAAGACAAAATTGAACTGAAAATGTTTGATATGACATAGCCGGCTACCGGCAACCAGCAACAAGCAACCAGCAACAAATGAATAAAGTACCTGTCCTTCTCCTCCTTCTTGCCTCTCTGGCCTGCTACCCGCAGATTCCCGCAGACTTTCCAATCATCGATAAAAACGACCTCCCTGATGCTAGATTCCAGCCATCAAGGCATTTCACAGGCGAATCTCTTTTTGGCTATATGAATGGAGAGGCAGAACTTTACAGGGAGTACGGAATAACAGATGCTGTAATAACTGAATTTGATCTCAACAGCGGACATTATAAATGCGAGGTGTTTAAAATGACAGGTCCCGAAGAAGCTTTTGGTATTTATTCTGTTTCGAAATACCGGTGTCTGGATTCACCTCCCATTTCACAATACACGTGCCAGACCAAATACCAGTTGCAGATCTGCAAGGGACCATATTATATAAGTATAATAAATAAGTTGGGAAGCAGAGCCGATTCAATTGTCTCATTGAGAATAGGAGAGATGCTTGCCGGGAAAATAAATGAACCTTCTGCTGATCTGTCAACTTTCATTCCAGATATTAATCCTGATGATCTGAACCATAATGCAATACTGGCAAAAGGAAAACTCGGTTTAATGAATGGTGCTGCGGACTGGGAAGATTATTTTAAAGATATGACCGGATACATTACCTTAGTATTTAAGGCAGAAGAAAAAACAATACTTTCTGTCAGATTCAAAGGACCTGAAGATTTCAAACAGTTTATAAATTTCCATGGATGGAGTCTCTGTGATTTAAGTGTTTACGATGTCAGAATATCGGATGATGAAACTCTCAGAGTATTAGGAGATAACCATTTGCTTATACGAGTCAGTAATTAATAACTGGTATCGGAATCAGTACTAAAAAACCCACCCCTCACCCTCCCAGGACTTGCACCCCACCTTCGCTGCAACCTGCACCAAGGCTACGGTTGCCAAAGAAAGCTTCGGTGGACAAACTTATACCTGTTATAGAAACCTTTTTTGTATTTTTGCACATTGACAGATCAACCGATTTTTATGGAACTATTTAAACCCATGGATATTCAACCTGATTCTAAAAAAGCTGATATTGAATATATTGAGAAGGTCAGGTGCCTGATAATAGGCTCAGGTCCGGCCGGTTACACTGCAGCTATCTATGCTGCAAGAGCAAACCTCAAACCGGTTCTTTATACAGGTATGGAGATGGGAGGTCAGCTGACAACAACAACTTATGTCGATAATTTCCCGGGCTACCCGAATGGCATAACAGGCCCTGAAATAATGCAGGATTTTAAAAAACAGGCTGAAAGATTTGGCGCAGATATCCGTTTCGGCGTTGCAACAAATGCTGATTTTTCAGGCAGGAAACACAAAGTCACAATTGACGAAAATAAAATAATTGAAGCAGATGCTGTTATAATAGCAACAGGTGCAACTGCAAGATATCTTGGACTGGAAGCAGAAAAGAAATATACGGGAATGGGTGTTTCAGCCTGTGCAACATGCGACGGTTTTTTTTACAAACAGAAGGATGTGGCTGTTGTCGGAGGCGGCGATACTGCAGCAGAGGAAGCAACCTACCTTGCAGGATTATGCAATAAAGTATACATGATCGTCCGGAGAAATGTCCTGAGGGCATCAAAGGCAATGCAGGAGAAAGTGCTGAACACGAAGAATATTGAGATTTTATGGGAGCATCAGGCTATTGATCTTTTTGGTGAGAACGGAGTGGAAGGGGCAGTGCTTGTAAAGAAAAAAGGTACACAGCAGGAGGAGATCGTAAAAATAAAAATAGATGGTTTCTTCCTTGCTATTGGACATACTCCAAATTCGGATATCTTCAAAAAATATCTGGAGACTGACGAAGTCGGTTATATAAAAACTGTTCCGGGAACATCCAAGACCAATGTTCCTGGTGTATTTGCAGCGGGCGACGTTCAGGATCCGCATTACAGGCAGGCAGTAACTGCGGCGGGCTCAGGTTGTATGGCCGCAATCGACGCAGAAAGGTATTTATCGGTTTAAGAAATAATATGAAGACATTCAAAAAGATATTTAAAATAAATGCTGAACCATCTGACGTGTATTCAGCGCTGACTAATCCATATACAATTGAGTTATGGTCAGGTTATCCTGCAGTGATGTCGGAAGTGCCTGGCAGCGAGTTTTCATTATGGGAAGGCGATATAGCCGGTAGAAACCTGGAATTCATTAAGGATAAGAAGGTTATCCAGGAATGGTATTTTGGTGAACAGAGTGAAAAATCAACAGTTACCATAACAATAAATGCCGACGGGGAAAATTCTGCTGTAACTGTGGAGCATTCAAATATTCCTGATGCAGAATTTGCTGATATAGCTGAAGGCTGGCGGGAATATTATATGGGAGCAATAACAAACTTCTTCAATCCCAATTTTTAAGACTCCGGCAATTCTTTTTCTTTGTAGTCAAAAATTCCGTAAAGATCTTCTATACATGCATAAATGAGGATTCCAATACCCTTATAACAATAACTATGTGCATATTCCTGGATGTCCTTGTTCCAGTCGGGGATCCATGATAGTATATAATAATCAATAAACCGGCGTATCTCTTTTCTCATTTCACAGCAGCAGAGATCATCATCAAGGTGCATATATTTATCTATTAGCTTTGTAAGGAAAAGAAGCTCTATACCGAGATGATCATCAGGTACTTTACCCTGCGACTTTGAATTCCATCCGTATGAGGTGTAAAACTCACTGACTTTCTTCGCCGGATTCAAATTCCTGTCTCCATGAGTAAGATAGATAGAAGCCTGGGCCGGAGCAAGAGGCAATCCTGATACTGCAAAGAGCCTGTAATAATCTTCAGAAAGCATTTTTCTGCATGTGTCTTTATCTTCGCATGAGTCCTTTAAAAGTGAAGCTGCTTTAATGAATCTTGGATTTGAACTTGATACCGGTAGTTTTTTCAGTGTGCCGCTTGCCCAGAAATCAATTACGCACTCTTCCGTAGGCTCATTCATAATCATACTGCCGGCAAAATAAAGCAGCATGTTATAGCCTTTCAGGAGATTCAAACGATCGGGTGTTATTTTATTATTTTCAGGTTCCATCTCAGGAATATGTTCCGGTTATTAAAAGTGTATAACGGATAATGAAGGATATTGTTCAAAAAGCTTACATGTACTCACCCCCTCATTTCCCCCTCTCTACTTCGTAAAGTGGGGGATGAAATAAAAAAAAAGCCCCCTTCCTTGCGAAAGCAGGAGGGCCGAGCGTTAAAAAATAGCCCGGTGGGCTATTTTAGCGAGGAGCCAGCTTACAGGGCAGGTTGGGGGATGGGTACGTTTGATCTATTTTGAAAAATCTGCTACCTCATTCGG
>CAZLCF010000010.1:0-338 GCA_964557905.1 uncultured Rikenellaceae bacterium
TAAAAGGAAAGGGATTATAGTAACGTATCTTGAATCGGTGATGGAAAAAGTGATAAGCCGGAGAAACCTGAAAAAGAACACTTTCAATATCACAAAAGGAGACAAGCTTTCACTTGAATTTCTTGAGGAGGTTCTCCATGAATATAATTTTGAGAGAGTTGATTTCGTATATGAGCCCGGCCAGTATGCAATAAGGGGCAGCATTGCCGATGTCTTCTCCTATTCAGCTGACCTCCCGTACCGGATTGACTTTTTTGGAGAAGAGGTCGACTCAATCAGAACTTTCAATACAGACGACCAGCTATCCATAATTATCCGGAAACAGATATCTGTAATTC
>CAZLCF010000010.1:348-25483 GCA_964557905.1 uncultured Rikenellaceae bacterium
TATTCAGGATATCTCAATAGAAGAGGTGAGTGACTCATTTACTGATTTTCTGCCTCCCTCTTCAGTAATATGGATTGAGGACGCGGCTTACATCGGGGAAAAGATAAACAGTATTTTCTTTCAGACAGTCCAGAGGGAAGATTCCGGACAGATAACCGGGAAAAAGGATTTAATAATGACCGGAACCCGGTTCCTTGAGGAATGTGAAAAATTCAGGATAGCTGAATTCGGCAAAACCGGGATGTATGAGGCTGAATCACAATTTACTTTTCATACCGAACCTCAGCCTGTCTTCAATAAGAACTTTGAACTTCTCTCCGAAAAACTGGTATCGAATAATCTGAACGGATACAGTACCTTTTTGATTTCTGAGAGCCAGTCGCAGATCGACAGGCTCAGGGATATATTCGCAGAAATAAATCCTGAGGTGAATTTCACTGCTCTCTTGCTTAATCTTCACGGCGGCTTCACTGATCACGACCTGAAAATATCAGTATTTACTGATCATCAGATATTTGACAGGTACCACAAATTCAGGATAAGGGGTTATTTTACCAGGAGGGAGAGCATATCTGTTAAAGAATTAACAGGACTCAATCCGGGTGACTATGTAGTTCATATTGACCATGGTATAGGCAAATTCGGAGGGCTTGAAAAGATTGAGGTGAACGGGAAGATACAGGAAGCAATAAAACTGGTTTACAGGGACAATGATACTCTTTATGTTGGCATTCATTCGCTCCACCGTATATCAAAATATAAGGGTAAGGAGAGCGCCGAACCAAAGATCTACAAGCTTGGATCAGGAGCATGGCAGAAGCTTAAGCAGAGCACCAAGAGCAGGGTAAAAGACATAGCAAAAGATCTGATCCGGCTATATGCTGTAAGGATGGCTTCGGGCGGATTTTCTTTCTCACCTGATTCATACCTTCAGCGGGAGCTTGAGGCATCGTTTATTTATGAAGATACTCCTGATCAGCTTGGGGCAACTATGGCTATAAAGGAGGATATGGAGGCTCCGCACCCGATGGACCGCCTGGTTTGTGGTGATGTCGGCTTCGGCAAAACAGAAGTTGCAGTAAGGGCAGCATTTAAATCGGCATCCGACAGCAAACAAACTGCCATCCTGGTCCCTACCACAATCCTGGCTCTTCAGCATTATAAAACATTTTCCTCACGTCTGAAAGATTTCCCATGCTCCGTTGAATACCTGACCCGTCATAAAAAGCCGGCTGAACAAAAAAGGATTATTTCGCAGCTGGCTGAAGGAAAAATAGATATTATTATAGGAACGCATAAGCTTGTCGGACAGGGTATTAATTTCAAGGATCTTGGGTTACTGATCATCGATGAAGAACAGAGATTCGGAGTTTCGGTGAAAGAAAAGCTGAAGAAGCTGAAGACAAATGTGGATACACTTACTCTCACAGCCACTCCTATTCCACGCACTTTACAATTTTCGCTTATGGGTGCCCGGGATCTTTCAATAATAAATACTCCCCCGCCGAACAGGATGCCCATCGTCACTGAACTGCACGGATTCAATGAGGAGATAATCAAGGAAGGCATTGAGTATGAAGTTTCAAGGAATGGCCAGGTCTTCATTATTCATAACCGGGTTGAGAATATAAAAGAGGTACAGGCAAAGATTCAGCGTATATGTCCAAACGTTAAAACTGCCGTAGTACATGGTAAAATGACCGGAACGGATATCGAAAATGTGATGTACGATTTTATCCAGGGCGATTATGATGTTCTGATTGCGACGACAATAATAGAATCGGGGCTTGATATTCCGAATGCCAATACAATTTTCGTTAATGAAGCCCACCATTTCGGGCTGTCAGAGCTTCATCAGCTCAGGGGCAGGGTGGGAAGGTCAAACAAAAAGGCATTTTGTTATCTTCTGGCGCCTCCATTGGATTCATTGACACACGAGGCCAGGCGAAGGTTAAAAGCCATAGAAGAATTCTCAGAGCTTGGCAGCGGGTTTAATATCGCCATGCAGGATCTGGATATCCGTGGTTCAGGAAATCTTCTGGGCGGTGAACAGAGCGGATTCATTGCTGATGTAGGGTTTGAGACATACCAGAGAATATTGAACGAAGCCCTGGCAGAATTAAGGGACACAGAAATGGCAGATTACGGCATAGACGGCAAAAAGGATGAAAAACATATCAGTGAGCAAAAGGATAAACCATATGTTTCTGACTTTCAGATTGATACTGATCTCGAAATAATGTTCCCTGACGAATATGTTTCAAATATTTCAGAAAGAATAAGATTATACAGGGAGCTGAATGAAATGGAGAATGAAGACTCATTGCAGAAATTCGAGGACAGGCTTACAGACAGGTTTGGTCCTGTTCCGTCAACAGCATTGGAGCTTCTTAATATTGTCAGGATAAAATGGATTGCAGTAAAGCTTGGCATAGAGAAAATATTGCTTAAGAATGATCTCCTGATAGCCTATTTCATTTCAGATCCGAACTCATCCTTTTACAGGAGCCAGTTATTTGTATCAATTATGAATTATGTCAACAGAAATCAGCGACGGATGTCTGTGAAACAAAAAGAATCCAAATTAAGTCTGACTATTACAGATATTAAGTCTGTTAAATCAGGCATTCAGATTCTGAAAGAGATTATTCTGGATTGCTATGAAAGTGCCTAAAGTGAACTAAAGTGCCTAGAGTATTTAAAGTTACTTAAACAAAACTCTAGGCACTTTTCTCTTTATTTCCTACCTTTGTATTTTAGTTTGTTCTATGAACCTGATATTTGACATAGGCAATACCAGTACAAAAGTAGCTGTTTTTGATGGCCGGGAAAAGATGGTTTCATTCAGGACAAAGCAGTTCAGCTGGGAAAGGATGCAGAAAATCTGTGCCCCTTATGAAGATAAGTTTGATAAGGCAATAGTCTCCACTGTACGGGAAACTCCGGAGTTTATAATTGATCTGGCTACTTTGCATATACCATATGTACTCGTGCTTTCGCACATTTCGAAGCTTCCCTTCAAAAATGAATATGAATCTTCTGAGACACTTGGTCCTGACAGAATTGCTGCCGTGGCAGGAGCTTGCTTATTTTTCCCTGGGAAGAAAGCTCTTATTATCGATGCAGGTAGCGCAATCACATATGATTTCATTTCAGGAAAAACTTTTAAAGGGGGAAATATATCACCAGGGATGAGTATGAGATTCAAAGCCCTGCATAAATTCACTAATAAGCTGCCCCTGGCCGCCACAACAGAAAAGTTTAAGTCGCCTGGCAGGAATACCCTGGAGGCAATCAGTGCCGGTGTAATAAACGGAGTGATATTTGAAATAAATGAGTATATTCGCACGTTTGAAAAAAAGCATACAGGCATTAAAGTGATTCTTACTGGCGGAGACGCAGGATACTTAAAAGACAGAATTAATCATAAAGTCACTTATATGCCTGATATTGTGATTGATGGATTAAATTATATTCTGGAGTACAATGCAAAATAAACTGGCGTCAATAATATTCATTTGCACATTTTTTTTCTCATTCTCAGTATCCGGACAAAAACTTATCAATTCACCCTATTCACGCTTTAATCTTGGATCACTTGAACCGGCCGGATCATTCAGAAGCATTGGCATGGGAGGTATCGGAACGGGTATAAGGGATAACAGCTCTATTTATTACTTGAATCCGGCATCATACAGCAGCATTGATACAAATTCCTTTATTTTTGATTTTGGCCTTGATTACGGAAGAAGCTTCCTGTCCGAGGGCTCAACCCATCATATTTCTGATGATATGAACTTCGATCACATCCTGTTGGGTTTCCCTGTGATCAAAGGTTTGGGAGTTGCCGCCGGTTTAATTCCTTTCAGCAATGCCTATTACAAAATAACGGAATCGGTCCTTGAAGGAGATCCGGAATATAATGCTGCAACAGGCGGATATATATCCGTCCATACCGGGGAGGGTGGCTTTACAAAATTCTTCCTTGGTTCAGGGCTGAACATTACAAAATATTTTTCTGCCGGGATAAATATGACCCTGATTTTCGGCAATATAAGGAGAATAAACGAAATCGATTTTACTGACTATTATAATATGTTCCATAATAACACAACTGAAAAGCTTCAGCTTGCCGGGATCAATCTTGAATATGGTGCCCAGGTCATTGCACCTTTCAAAGATGGTTTTTTTATTAATGCCGGTTTGTCATTCAGTTCGGGGAAACATTACAATTCAAAATATGAAAATCTGGGTTATCTGTTTACTGCTTACAGTTCAATAGATACATTGTTCAATTTTACTAATTCAACACGAGCTTATCTTCCCGGAACTATACGAATGGGACTCTCCTTCGGCAAGAACAACAAGTTTGTAGCCGGATTCGATTACATTAAAACAAAATGGTCAGAAGCGGTCATTTCAAGCTCAGGAGTATACTTTGAAAATTCCCGTTCATATAAATTCGGGGCTGAATATATCCCCGATAAATTTTCCAACTACAGTTTCCTGAGGAGGATGGAATACCGTATTGGCGGACATATTGAGGATAGCTACCTGGTAATTAACGGGGAACAGGTTAAAGAATATGGTGCAACCATAGGCATCGGAATACCAATGAGACGCTCTTTATCCAAAACCAATCTGTTTTTTGATTATTCAAGAAAATCCGGTTCAGGTGCTTCAGCATTGCCCAAGGAAAATATTTATACTGTAGGTGTAAGTCTGAACATGTACGATTTCTGGTTCTTAAAACCTAAATATGATTGACTTTCATTGTAACTGGCTGAATATTAAGTATAATCATCCATTTCAGTTTGAAACACACCATTAAATTATTCAGGAATCTTTCAGTTTTGTCAGCTTTATTTTCAGTTGCAGTGCTTTCTTATTCGTGTGAAAGGAAAATTGATAAGATTGTTGATTTTGAAATACTATCGCTTCCCTCATTAACGGGAAAGGATATCAATACAGTCTTTACCGATTCCGGTAAAGTACAGATGATAATGTCGGCACCGGTAATGGAAACCTGGAATAATTTCGAATCTCCCTTTACAGAGTTCAGGTTGGGCATGAAGATCGAATTTTATGACCGAAACAAGAAGCCGGTTGCCACAGCATCGTCAAAATATGCAAAGTTTGTTGATAAGGAAAACCTGTGGGAGCTTGATGATTCAGTGGTGATCGTGAATGAATCAGGCGATAAGCTTGAAACAGAACAGTTGTTCTGGGACCGGGATAAAAATCTTGTTTTTACTGACAGGTTCGTGAAAATAACAAATGAGGACCAGACAGTAATGGGTACCGGATTTGAATCCGATCCTCAGCTTACCAGGAGAAAAATAAAAAATGTGACTGCCACAATCTATCTGCATGATGAGTAAGAAATTCCTTCTTGTACTTGAGATAATCTGGATCATCACCGGTACATTATGTATTGCTGCCGGAATAAGATACATTGTAAGAGACAGCGGTAAAATGTTTTATCTCTTTCCGTTACTGGCGCTTATTTCTTTTCTCTTTGCCTGGCTAAGGCACAGGGAGCGAAAAAAAGGTTAACTTTACGGTATGAACGGGATCCTGATCATACTCCTTGCAATCTTATTTTCTGCATTTTTTTCGGGTATGGAGATAGCTTTTATCTCTTCAAACAAATTGCGGCTGGAGCTTGACATTAAACAGGGTGACTTTAGTTCCGGAATTCTAAGGATTTTCGCAAAAAATCCGGGTCAGTATATTGCTACCATGCTGGTAGGGAACAATACTGCCCTGGTTATATATGGTCTCTTTTTTTCAAGATTATTAAGCCCAGTCCTGACTCCCCTCTTAGGTTCTGATCTTCTTGTACTCATCCTGAACACGATAATTTCAACAGCTATCATCCTTCTGGTAGCAGAATTTCTTCCTAAAACGACCTTTATCATTTCTCCGAATTTTTTTCTGAAAACATTAAGCCTGCCTACATTGATTTTCTTCTGGTTATTCTACCCTGTCAGTAAATTTGCCCTTTTATCTTCAAATTTGTTCATCAGGATATTTTTCAAGAACAGACCGGTCAGGAAGCCTCAGGAAAATATTATCTTCAGTAAAGTTGATCTCGATCATTTTGTTAATCTGAGCAAAGAAAAAGCGGAGACAACGGGACCACATCACCATAATCTCAGGATATTTCAAAATGCGCTTGATTTCTCCAGGGTGAAGCTCAGGGAATGCATGGTACCAAGGACCGAGATTGAAGCTGTCGAGTGTACAAGTTCCATCGCAGAATTAAAAGAGAAATTCATTGAAACTCAGCACTCCAGGATCCTGGTATATCAGGACACTATTGATAATATAATCGGTTATTTTGATCTTAAAGACATCTTTACAAATCCTGCTGATATTAAATCAAGTATCAGAAAACTGGCATTCGTCCCTGAAACGATGGCTGCCAACAAATTACTGAAAGTATTTGTTGATGAGAAGAAGAATGTGGCTCTTGTTGTTGATGAGTTTGGTGGCACTTCCGGGATGGTAACCATTGAAGATGTGCTTGAGGAGATAGTCGGAGATATTGAAGATGAACATGATATCCAGGAGCTTACGGAGAAGTTCATAAGCAACAATGAGTATATTTTTTCGGGGCGTCTTGAAATTGATTACCTGAATGAAAAATACCATCTTGGTCTGCCTGAAGAAAATGATTATGAAACTCTTGCCGGCATGATTTTATTCTTTCACGGGAGCATTCCAGGGAATAATGATGTCATAAGAATCAAGAACATTATTTTCAAGGTACTCAAGGTAACCTCAACAAGAATTGAACTGGTAAATATGAAAATTGAATAAAAGACTGTCCTGATCTGAGAAAAAAGAAAAAGTGTCCTGATATCAGGACACTTTTTCTATCTATTACTTTATTGATCAGAAACTGATTAATATTTATCCCAGAACAGTTTTGTTGTAGCTTCATCACCACCAATAGCTGCTGCAGCAGCTTCATAGCTTGTCTTATTCATAGTATCCTCATTATAAGGATATGGCATTCTGGTCGGGATATCGGCATATGTCATACCCTGTGGCGGATTGAGAATCGGGAAGTCAAGTCTCCTCCATTCTGCCCAGCCTTCAACGCCTCTGTCAAACAGTGCGAGCCACTTCTGTGTTCCGATCTTCTGTTTGTAATTACCTGCAGCGGTAGTATATGCTACTGCTGACTGTGCCAGGTAAGTTGCTGCATCAGCATCGGTAACGCCCCAATAAGCCATGCTTCCAAGTACACCGTTATTGTAGTGAGTTTCTGCATCTGTGACACCACCTAAACCTCTTTCGGCTGCCTCAGCGAGAAGAAATTCAACTTCAACATAATCGCATAAAATCATCGGGAAAAATTCATTTACCCTGATGTCATCGACAAAATGCGAAAACTTGGAGTAGCTGCTGGATCCCTGTTTACCATAAGGTAATCCAAGATAGCTGCCGCTGCCGGCAGGATATATCGTAAACCATGTGGCACGACGTGGGTCGCTGAGTGTATTCATGAGATCTACCAGGGTGTTTGTAGGACAAAAATCCTTACGGGCATCAAGAACAAATGCCTGGTAATATGGGCTGACATAAGGAGCAATTCCATAAGGTACCCATATTGCACTTTCCGACTGGTCAGTGAATACTCCTGTCGCAAGAGCTTGAGACACCAGAGTTCCGGAATTTGCGGCAGGTACATCGGCAAGTCTCAAAGCAATCCTTAATTTAAGGGAAGCAGCAAACGTTTTCCATGCGGTTGCATCGCCTGAATAAAGGAGATCAGCACTACCAAAACTGTCATAATCAGGATCAAGGTCGGCAATTGCTTTATTAAGACGTGTAATCAGATCCTGGTAGATAGTAAGAGCATCATCATATTTTGGGCGGCTGTTTGCTGAACCCATCAGAGCTTCAGTATAAGGAATATCCCCAAACTGATCAACCAGTACCTGAAATGCATATACGGTCCAAATCTCGAGAAGTGCTAATTGATTCTTTTTCGTATTAACAAGAACATCACCTGCAACCACCTTAGCATCCAGAATCCTTTTCGCATCTTTTAGATTCATTAACACACCTCTGTAGATATTTCCTGCAAAATTATCAGGAATTTGTCTGTCATAAAAGTTGTAACGACTTTCTGTCGTGTAGGTAACCTCAGATTGATATTGAGCTAACAATCTGGAAATATTTCGGTTTACATTCATATCTGTTAACTGGTCGACCAGGGCTATTTCTGCTTGTGTAAATACTGCATTCGGCGAGACAGTTTTCGCATTTTTAGGGTCGATATTGTCAGGCAGTTCGCAAGAGCTTACAAAAATAGCTATGATGAGAAATAAACCATATAGAGTTTTCTTTTTCATATTCTTGTGATTTATTTTGTTTAGAATCCAACTGTTAAGTTAAAACCATAGGTCCTGGTAGACGGATATGCTCCATCTGCTATCCCCTGAATGTTACCTGCGCTCAGGCTGAGTTCAGGATCATAGTATGGCATGTTCTTATGGATCAGCCAGAGATTCCTTCCAACTGCTGATATAGTAACTCTTGTAACAGGGGTTTTTGCCAGAAGTTTAGAAGGAAGGGTGTAGCCGAATGAGATCTCACGCAGTTTTACGTATGAGGCATCATATACGTGATATGCTGTTGGCAGAAGGTCGTATAAAAAGGCGCCATAATAGTCATAACAATCGACATATGTCGTATTTGGTTTCCCATCTTCATAAACAGCATCAGTATAAAGATATCCTCCGCCATCAGCAGCAGGGTCACGAACAGGTTTCCCATTGGCATTAAGTCCTGCCGTCTCTGCAAATAGTCCTGTGGCAAGTCCGTACTTCATGTCAGTTGAATAAAGATTCCCTCCTTGTGAAATATCAATAAGTCCGGAAAGGGTAAATCCCTTGTAGGAAAAGATGGAAGTGATCCCAGCGTTCCAGTCAGGAAGAGTAGGTCCAAGAAGGGCATCAGATTTGTCTCCAAAAAGGTAATAACCATCCGCTCCGACTGTTCTTTTACCATTGGTATTAACAAAGTCATAGCCACGGAACTGGCCGTAAGATTCTCCTACAACTATGTTGGTACTGACATCCCATTCAGAAGTGAGCATAATATTTGTAACTCCTTCATAAAGACTGAGGACCTTATTCACATTTTTAAACCAGTTTACCTGCATGTCCCATGTAAATCCGGCTCTATTGATAACAGTTGCATTCAAAGCAAGTTCAATTCCTTTATTTTCGATCTCACCTGAATTAACATATCGCTGAGTATAGCCTGACGAAGTGCTGATATTTACAGGCATGATCTGGTCAACAGAATTGGTTTTATAAAGTGACAGATCAAAACCAAATCTGTTATTGAAGAATTTAGTTTCTAATCCTGCTTCCAAGCTCTTTGTCCTTTCAGGTTTAAGATCCGGATTCAGTAATATTCTGCTTAAGCGAAACCGACCCTGCGTAGCCCAGTTAGCTTCCTGAACATAAGTTGAATTAAGACTGTAAACAGGTGCATCGGATCCTACTTCAGCATAGTTGAGTCGTAGTTTAATGAACGAAAAGATTTTCGATCCTTTAATGCCTGGCACCTCCGAGATAATAAAGCTCGTTGAAACAGAGGGGTAAAAATAGTTGTTGCTGCCTTCCGGAAGTGTTGAAGATTTATCATTGCGTCCTGTTAAATCAAGATAAACCATGTTCTTAAATCCCAGGGAAGCGCTCCCATAAAGGCTGTTTACTCCTGAAATTAGTTCTGTTTCAGTAGTATTAACTGGTGATGCAGAATTTAACAGGTTATAAAACTCAGGAATGAGCAATCCACCTACAGTCTCTCCATAAGTAGATCTGATATTGGTTCTTCTGCTGTTAGCTCCAAGAAGACCATTGATAGAAAAGTTAGCAAAAGCTTTGTTAAACCTTGCCATCAGGTCCATGTTTGTTTCAGAAAAATTTCTCAGATATTTATTGTAACCGGATGTCTGGTTACTATATACTGCAATTCTTTCTTCCTGATACTCAGAATAAGTGTCAGTTGCAACACGACCTTCCAGGCTCAGCCAGGAGGTAAGCTTATAGGTAAGCATACCATAACCAAATATCCTGTCCCTGCCATCATTCTGGTAGTTCATATTGCGTGTCCAGTAGATATTATTATGATAGATCGGGATTTCAATATCATCATAATATGCGTAGTTCCAGGTTCTTTGTCTGCGGTCCCCTGTTATCCAGTAATTTTTCAGATCGTAAATATCAACATTGGGCTGAAACCATTGAGCAAGTGATTGCATAGGGTTTCCCGGATCATAACCCGTACCATAACGACCTTTATTCTTATCATTTATATATGTAACGTTTGATTCGACAGATAATTTCTCGCTCAATTTATAAGATCCAGCAAAATTTATTGAATTCTTTTTGATTGAGCTGTTTGGCAGAATACCCTTTTCACCTAAGTTAGTATAGGATAATCTGTAGGTGCCTTTTTCATTTCCTCCATCAAATGCAACATTATAATTCTGTTTTATTCCAGTTTCAAAAAAGTCGGATAGATCATGTGCGGCTGCAACCCATGGTACCTTCTTAAGATAATGTTGAGTATCAGTTGGTTCAAGACCGACCCAGTCAATAACTTTAATGTTCGGATCAAATTTCCCTCCCCATGCGGCATCCTCAGAAGTAGGGACAATCAAATCGTCAGTTCCGTCACCATCGAGATCAGCATAAAAGAAATATCCTGATGGATCTTCATAATATTGTCCATAGCCGCCTCCGTATTCTTTTTGAATTTTCGGAAGAGTTGCTTTGTCAATTTTGCTGAATGTTACACCAGCAGTTACAGTTACACCAATACCTTTTTTGGCAACACCTTTCTTGGTAGTTATCATAATAACACCGTTAGCGGCACGTGAACCATAAAGTGCAGCCGCAGCGGCTCCTTTAAGAACCGACATTGATTCAATGTCATCAGGATTAATATCTGAAGCAGCATTACCATAGTCATAACCTCCGCCCGCACCCATTTGCGTGGCAGTGTTTGTGACACTGTTATCTATAGGTACACCATCAACAACAAATAGTGCCTGGTTACTGTTCATGAGGGATTTGTAACCCCTTACAAGAACATTCGCCGATCCCCCCATAGTGTTGGATTGTGTGATCTGGACGCCGGAGATCTTGCCGGACAATGAATTAATAAAGTTCGATTCCCTTGTCTTACTGATATTATCACCTCCAACCTCCTGAACAGAGTACCCCAGAGACTTTTTCTCTCTTGAGATACCCAGTGCTGTTACAACTACTTCATCCAATCCCAACAGATCGGATTCCATAACAGCATTTATGACTGAACGACCTGCAATTTCAACTTCCTGCTTTTTCATACCTATATATGAGAAAACAAGAGTTGTTGCATTTTCTGGCGCAGTAAGAGTAAAGTTCCCGTTAAGATCAGTTACAGTACCAATAGTAGTACCTTTAACCTGAATCGTAACTCCCGGAATTCCACCTTCTCCCTCCACTGCAGAGGTTACTGCACCCTTAATTTCTTTTGTCTGTGCTAAAAGCGTTGCTCCCGCAGACACAAACAAAACAATTAGCAGAAATAGTTTCTTCATACGAAATTAGTTTTAGGTTTAATTAACCTGGTAAAGGTAATACTTTTTAAAAAACATTATGATTCATTTGGGTTTTTTTATAAATCATTGAATAAAAAGATATATGAGGGTCAGTAATCATGTGTGGAGATTCCTCATTCCGAGCGCAAGCGAGGAACCCCTCTCGTGCATTACAATGCTGTATTACCGGTTATTCCAAGTGTCAGCGAAAAATCTCTGTTTAAACTATTAATGATCAGGATAAACAATTGGCAGACATTTTTTCTAAATTTTCCCTAAATATTTAGAAAACACCGGGATTTCAAGAAAAAATAACTCCTCATAGTTTCCATTCCCCATGATTATTTTTCAGTTTTTCAGCAGCTATACATAATTCTTTGTAGACATCTTCACCAAGTGCCCTTATGAGCGGTTCTTTTAAGAATTCATAGACATATATTCCTTCTTCCCTGCCTCTATCCCATGCACTTGAACATATTGATATTTCTTCATAATTCACAGCACGGAAGCCGGAGAAATTTTTTATCCTTACCGGGAAAAGATGGCATGAAAGAGGTTTCTGAAAAAGTATTCTGCCGTCCGACCAGGCCTTTTCGATCCCGCATATGAAAATATTTCCTCTCAGGATTGTATAGGCACACTCTTCGTTGCCTATAAGAGGAGTTACTTTTTCCTTTTCAGAATCAATAACGCTTATACCTTTTTCTTCGATAGTTTTGACGCCTTCAGGTCTCAGATATGGTTTTATAGCAGGCCATATTCCGTTGAGTATTTTAACCTCGGAATCTGATAGAGGAGCTCCCGAATCGCCGTACCTGCAGCAATTGCCAAGACATTGAGACAAATTGCATTTGAATCTCTTTTCAAGAATATCAAAGCTGAAAATTGTATCGCCTATACGAAGCATTACACCAGCACCTTACCTGTCATCTCCTGAGGGATTGGTATCCCCATAATTGTCAGTAATGTAGGAGCAACATCTGCAAGTATTCCCTCTTTTATAGCTTTATAATCATCGCTAATCAGGATGCAAGGCACCGGATTGAGCGAATGTGCTGTGTTAGGGGAGCCGTCCGGGTTGATAGCCATATCTGCATTGCCATGATCGGCAATGATCATAATATCATAACCTTTGCTCCGGGCAGCTTTTACAACTGCCCCAGCACATTCATCAACAGTCTCCACTGCTTTCATAATCGCTTTGTAAATTCCGGTATGCCCCACCATATCGCCGTTTGCGAAATTCAAACATATAAAATCGTACTTCTCCGATTCAATTGCCTTAATGACAGCATCTCTTACCTGGTATGCGCTCATTTCAGGCTGGAGGTCGTATGTTGCCACTTTTGGCGAGGGAATAAGGATCCTGTCCTCGTTGGAAAATGTCTCTTCCCTGCCTCCTGAAAAAAAGAATGTCACATGTGCATATTTTTCGGTTTCTGCAATCCTCAGTTGTTTCTTGCCGGCAAACGCAAGCACTTCTCCAATTGTATTGTCGGCATTTTCTTTCGGATAGATAACATGAAGACCCTTGAAATTGGCATCATAAGGAGTCATGGTACAGTAATACAATGGCATCGTTTTCATCCCGGCTTCCGGCATATCTTTCTGAGTCAGTGCAATGGTCAGTTCCTTTGCCCTGTCGTTCCGGAAATTAAAGAAGACAATTACATCTCCTTCCTTTATTGTTCCAACAGGTTTATCATTTCTGCCGACAACGACAATTGGTTTCATGAATTCATCTGTAACACCTGTATCATAAGATTTCTGCATAGCATCAAGTATGTCAGTTGCGGGAGTTCCTTTTCCGCTTACGATCAGGTCATAACCTTCTTTGATCCTCTCCCATCTCTTATCCCTATCCATCGCATAATATCTTCCAACAAATGATGCAACCTTGCCATTTGAATTTTTCAGATGATCGAGAAGGTTTTTCATATATATTATCCCGCTTCGTGGATCTGTATCCCGTCCGTCACCAAAACCATGGATGAAGACATTCTTTATTCCGTAATCCCTGGCCATATCACACAAATAATAAAGATGTTTATCAAGCGAGTGAACGCCTCCGTCGGAAAGAAGTCCCAGAAAATGGACCTGTTTATTATTATCGCGGGCATATGAGAATGCATCCGTCAGGACTTTGTTTTTCCTGATCTCTCCGGTCTTGCATTCCAGATTTATTTTTACAAGATCCTGGTAAATGATCCTGCCTGCTCCTATATTCAGATGCCCCACTTCCGAATTACCCATCTGCCCCTCAGGCAGCCCGACATCTTCTCCACATGCAAAAAGTCTTGAATTCGGATAATTTTTGTTAAAAAAATCCATATTAGGGGTCGGGGCGGAACTGATCACATCGGCTTTTGTACCATCGCCAATTCCCCATCCGTCAAGTATCATAAGGAGAGTTTTGCGGTTCTTCATATCTGAGGTTTATTAAATATAAGTTGCTGGTTACTTGTTGCTGGTTGCTGGTTGTTATTTTACAGTAAACAAAGCCCGGTTACTCTTGTTCAGGTTTTCCTGGCAGGGGGCAAATTTAGGCAAAAATAAGTGATTTGTTCACAATTGTGAGATTCCTCATTGCGCCTCCTTTGTCGGCTCCATTCGGAATGACGGTATCATTTTTCAGTAGTGGTGGGAGGAGCGGCGATTCGCAAGGGCGAATCGCCGCTCCTCCTTACTAAACCTCTGTATCTGCACTGTCATTCTGAGCGAAGCGAAGAATCCCTCAGTATCATTGAAATTAAATAAGTACTTACTCGGTTTCACACTCTCTCTATCAGTCTCCTGAAACTACAAGTTTTCTGAAGCCCAGATCGATACCTTTTACCGAGATTCTTACAAGGTAAATTCCTTCTTTCAGGTTCAAATCATCAATAAAGAATTCAGTTATTCCTGAACCTGCTTTATAGGAAGAAATCACTACACCCCGAATATCGTAAATTCTTATATCTGTTTCACGTGCAAGTGGTTCTTTAAATCTTATTGTTAATTTATTAACAGCTGGATTAGGATAAAGGATAAATCCGTTTCCTGAAACATTCGCAGGATCTTCTATACCAACAACGATATCAGGATGTATATCAGAAGATGCCTGATATACTTCTTTTGTTATCGTATTCTGAATAAATGCAATGACCTCAATATCAGACGCAACAGGTATCCTGTTAATTGTCCAGGTTTGTTCTTCCATTGTGATGCTTTCTCCTTTTGTCCAGTTGTTTTTCAACAGCATCCCCCCGGCGTCAGGAATGAATTTCCGGAATACATTCCAAAACTCCGTTTCACCCAGAGGGCTGGTATATGCATTTTTCTTTTCTGTAACAGCAAGGAAGAGTGTCAGATTACTGGTACTGATATTTTCCAGGGCTGTGATCTTTCCGTTTATTGTCAAAACTCCTCCAAAGACACCTGTATTCAGGGAGATGTCAAATTTTGAAGGAATAAGGCTTCGCTTGATAATATCGGTGCTATCGATCTTTGTATTATCATTAGCATAGGAATACGTATAGGCAAAATCTGTCTGAATACCACCATCTATAAAGGTATAAGGAGCTTGAGTCAGTCCATAGAAAAGGATTCTTGCACTTGCGTCCCCCGGATTGGAATTATAATAAGGATCGCTTTCCGGTCCCGGGAAGTTTGTATGATACTGAATGTTTATTACATCTTCACTTCTGTGACTTACAATTGAGTCGACAAGTGCATTTGCAATTTTGCTGGTAAGTTCTGTAACCTTGGTAAAATGTTCCAGCAGGATATTTCTGCTTCTTTCGCCTATCCAGATATCATCAAAAGCCAAACCTTCATAATCGGGTGTTGTACCGTCTGATCCATAGGCGATTCTGAATACAACATCCGATTTACCTTTTAGTTCATCCAGGGTATGAATTGATTCAACCCAGCTGGTATCCGGTTCACCTCTGGTTGTCCAACCCAGCTGGTTACCTCCTGGTGCTCCTCTTATGACTGCTGAATTATACCATTCAATACCATCATCGATAGCTCCCACATTTCGCCATTCATTGTTATCTCCTATTCTGTACTGCAGGGAGGCTCCGTCTCTGTCTCTGGTGAATCTTTTCATGAGATTAAGCTTTATCAGAGGCCTTTCAGTAGCTGCAAAGTTAAAGCAAGGTGACACTATTGAAGATGATTCCTGTTTCGGAACAGTTATGCTGAAATCAGTATACCAGGTATTCTGTCCTGATGCAGCACTGTTCATCACGCCCCTGTCAGGCAGGCCAAATGACCAGGTGTTTCCTGTTATTTCTCCCTTGACCCAGCCACCATTTCCTGTTTCGAAACTTTCAAAATATCCGTCTGCAGGGACGGTGATTGCGGGTTTGATAAAGATATCCTTTGTTACTGTATCTATGCAGTTGGCATAGCTTGTCCTTACTATATACTGGATCCTGAGATATCCTGTATCTGATTTGGGATACCTTGCCTCCTTTTCGGCAATACTGAACTCGGTCCAATCAGACAGCCTCCAGCTTCTTGATACAATAAGTGAAGTGGATTTTGTTGTGTCACGGAGAATTATGGAATCATTCGGATGCAAACAGTCACTCCTCCAGTAGAAGTCGGCATCAGGCCTTTTCCCAAAATCAAATGTTGATTCTGTTTTAGCAGAACAGCCGTTTACAGTGGTTGCAGTAAGTGCAATTTTCTGCAGGCCGCCTGTACTGTACAAATAACCGGCATCTTTCAGGCTGCTGGTCTTAGTCCCTGTTGCGTCTGTAAATTCCCATAGCCAAGATTCTATTGTATCGCGAGGGATAGTATTGTTGTTGAAGAAGGTCGTGTCTTTACTATCTTCTATACATACATCTTTCGGTGCAAAAGCCACTTTGGGAGCCGGGTACACTGTTATTGGAACAACAGTGTTTGTTTTGCAACCGGTCTTCAGATTAGTATAAGTATATGTAACTGTATCCCGTCTGGTAGCTTTTAACGGATCAAGATAACTTCCTGAAACAGGTCCTTCAAACACACCACCTATAATGGACGGGAACAGTTCATAAGGTGCTCTGTCATCACAGATTATTTGTCCGAATGCAAGGTTCTTAATTTCAACCAGCCCCAGACTATCCACATTAAGTGTTTTTGAAATGCTGTAATCGACATCATCCCATTTATATGAGAAGACCAATGTATCAGGTCCCTCTCCGGCTGCCGGGACATTATAGAATGCGGTAGTTCCTCCGTATGTATACACCAGGCTGTTTTTGTAACTGGTGAATCCGGTAATTGATAAAATGCCTGTTGTTGGCAGATTGGTTATTACTATATTATAAGTTGTGTCCTCATAACATATCACAGATGGTATACCACTAAAGTTTCCCTGGGCAGTCCTTATGATAGTTTTCAATCCAAGGGTGGCAGAACATTTGTTATTGTCTGTGATACTGTACTTTATTTCATCTTCACCCAGACCTGCAATATCAGGGAACAGGATATCACCTGAAACGCCCCTCCCGCTGAATGTGCCTCCTTCCTGAACCGGTATAAGTGTCACCGGTCCGCCATCAATATTATATGTAGGATTCAGAGAAAAGGATGACTTAGGTAAAGGATTGATCGTTACACTGTTATAGAGTGTATCGCTGTAACAGCCGATAGGAGATTTGTAACAATATGTAATCGGATAGGTTTCTCCGGGTGTGCCAAGAGAAGGATCAGCGAATGCGGATGCTGGTTTCATATCCGATAAAATTGTGCCTTTCCAATCAGCAGTACCGCCTGCCGGATACACTCCTTCAACTGATACATATTCCTTTGCATCACCTTCGCAATATGCAGTATCAAGATTTATAATCCTTATTTCCGTACCAACAGAGTCAATAACAAAATATTTGCTAATCCTGTAAAATATGCCAAGACGTTTATATGAAAAATAGAGAATATCCTTGTTAACTCCGGGCCTCATCTTTCCCGGATCAATTGTTACTGAATTACCTGACTCAGCTATGATCCCGTCACTGTCCGTCAATATAAAATCCAGTTCAGTTGCATCGCTGGGAACGCCCGAAACAGTAATTACATCAGTACCTCCGTCATGACAATAGAACGGATCAAAACCAACAAACGAGGTAACATTTGGATTGACAGTTACAATTTTTGATGCCTGCTGGGAACAGGTAGAGGATGTATTCACAATATTGAGCAGATAGGTGAGTGTATAGGGGCTTCCAGCTGATCCGGCGCTGCTTGGAGAAAATATATTTCCGGTTACTCCTGTTCCCGAAAAGACACCACCGGGTTCATTTGAAGATAATATGACATCCGCTTCTGATACACTGTATTCGGTTTTAGGTATGAGAATCCTGGCAAGAGGCCTGCTTTGGACAGGATTACCAGGTATTGGAGTCAGGTTTGATGATACAGGTGTTACCTCAAAAATAATTTCTTTGCTGTCATCAATATCTGCTGTCACCAGAGTATACTGCCTGTTTGTGCTTATTACAACATCTGCACCGGTGGCAGTATCCCTTCTTAACCATCTGTAGGTTGAAAGACCTTCAGCTTTGGAGAATGTGTACCGGTACTCACCATTGATTACATTATCAACGGTTCTGATACCTTCTATGCAAACTTCATCTGCAACCGGCATTCCTGTCAGATCCTCAACGAGTTCTGTTGCAGCGCTCTTAATTACCGATCCGGTATACGGAGGTCCAACTGAAGACATGGGAGTTACTTCGAAGGTAAGAGTCTTATTCACATCGTCCGTGACAGGAACATAAGTGTTGGCTGTTGCGAAAGGTATCGAATCTGTTCCGTTCCTGAGCCACCTGAATGTACTGTTATCCGTTCCGCTGCTTCCATCCGTATAAGTATATGTACCTGTCAAAGTATTGCCTACTGAGGGGTATCCGGAAATTAAAGCATTGGTTGCTACGGGTAACGGTTTTACTGCTACATTAAATATTGTCGGACCAGTTGCTGTACAACCATAGGTATCGATATAGTTAACACTGATTGTCTGGTTACCAGTTGTATTCCAGTCCACTGTAAAAGTATTATCAGCAGGGATACCTGAACCACCTCCTGAGATGGACCATGAATATCCTGACATTCCAGCCTGGGTTTCATACAGATTACCGGTAGAATTAATACGTGGTGTTGCAAGTCCTGTTATTGTTACAACAGGAAGAGGATGGATTGTAACGGTCCTTGTTACCTCCGGAGAAGTACCGCATCCGCTTGCGGTCACCTTTATATTGACGTTTCCTGAAAAGTCGTTTGCCCATGTCATTAAACCGGATGAAGCATTGATCGATCCAGCCGCATTATCGCTTAGCAACCACATAAAACCCGTACTGTTTGTGGCTGTAGTCGTATAAATAGTCATGGTTGTTCCGCTGGTAAGCTGGCAGGTTGGATCGCTGCCTGCAAAAATGGCAATCGGTGTTGGTGTGCCAACAGCCGGAGTGATATTTACTGTTCTTATTACCTCAGATGAATTGCCGCTGCAACCTATCGCAAATACCTTTATATTGACACTTCCTGAAAAGCCGTCTGCCCAGGTCATTACACCTGTTGTCAGACCTATTGATCCGGCTGCAGGATTGGATAACGACCAGTTAAAGCCTATGTTGTTTGTTGCCGTAGTTGCATAGGTGGTCGTTGTCGTTTCGTTTGTCAGCTGGCATATCGGTTCAGTGCCTCCGGATATCGTTATGGGTGTCGGTTCTCCTACTGTGGGAGTTATATTTACTGTTCTTATAACCTGTCCGGAAGGTCCGTTGCATCCTTTGGCTGTTACCTGGATGTTTACACTTCCCGAAAAACCTGCTGTCCAGATAATCTCGCCGGAAGTATTAATCGATCCGGCCGCAGAATTGCTTAACGACCAGTTAAAGCCGGTGTTGTCAGAAGCAGTGGTCGAATAGGTAGTGGTCGTAGCTCCTGTAAGCTGGCAGGTTGGTTCGCTTCCGTCTGATATTGTGATCGCAGTAGGAGTGCCTACTGTCGAGGTTACATTTACTGTTCTTGTTACCGGCGGTGAAGTAGGTCCGTTGCAGCCTTTCGCTGTTACTTGTATGTCGACGCTGCCCGAAAAGCCATTCGCCCAGGTCATAACACCTGAGGAATTTATTGATCCAGCCGCCGGATTGCTTAATGACCAGTTAAAACCTGTGTTGTTTGAAGCGGTGGTTGAATAAGTTGTTGTTATTCCATCGCTGGTTAGCTGACAAACGGGATCACTTCCTGCTGCAATAGTTATGGCAGTAGGAGTGCCGACTGTTGGTGTAACAATTACGGTTGCAGTGCCCGATACCAGGTTTGAACATGAAGCTTCTGTCTGATATCTGACACTCACCAGAGTATAGGTATATGTGCCAGGTACTGAAGTACCTACATCAATGTGAACATGATTGCTGGCATCAACAGGTATTTCAGTCTGACTGGCTCCATTAATGTTATATGTTACAATTACAGGCCTGCTTGTCAGATTATTAATAGTAACCTGGGGAGATGCAGCTCCCTGGCACACAGTGGTGGTCAAAGGGGTAATGCTGGCTGTTGGTATAGGCCTTACTTCAACAGATAAACTCCTGAAACTGCTTAATCCACAAGGGTTTCCAGACTTGACACTAACCGTTTGAGGAGAAGATGCACCTGACGCAAAAGATACTTTTAAAGATGATGTCCCCTGACCATCCAAAATTGTGATCCCTGAAGAAACCTCCCAATAATAATATGTGGCCGATGAGACAGGAACAGGTGAATAAATAACATCTGTCTGACTCTGACAAACTGAAGTAAGTCCATTGATTGCAGAAGGCCTGCTGGGAGCCGTGTCATATACCCTGACTGACCTGGTGGCCGTTTCTGTTCCGCATACTCCGGTAGCAGTGGCAGTAATTATAGCCGTTCCATCAAAACCATTGTCCCAGTTGACATACCCTGAGCTGGAATTTATTGACCCCGCTCCGGAGGGGCTTATAGAATAAGATATAGTTCCATACGTTGTAGTTGCTACATATGTATCATTTGTCGAGTTGCAGAGGATGGTGTCTCCTTCTGTGAAGACCGGGATACCTGTGAGGGTATAGACTGTTAATGTTGCCGAAGTACTGGTCACAGGTGTCCCGCAGTCTCCGCTTACTACCACAGTATAGCTGCCCTCATCTGTCTCTGCAGGGCTTGATATCGTATACGTGGAACTGGTCGCTCCTGATATATTTGATCCGTCTTTTTTCCACTGGTAAAGCAATCCGTCTCCCGTCGCCGTGACACTGAAACTTACACTTGATCCCGGACATGTAATCTGATTTGATGGTTGTCCGGTGATCGCAGGTTCTGCCTTGACTGTCAACGCCGCTGCATCACTGGTCACCGGTGTTCCACAATCTCCACTTACTTCTACAGTGTAACTGCCTTCATCAGTCTCTGCAGGGCTTGATATCGTATACGTGGAACTGGTCGCTCCTGATATGTCTGATCCGTCTTTTTTCCACTGGTAAAGCAATCCGTCTCCCGTCGCTGTCACACTGAAACTTACACTTGATCCCGGACATGTAATCTGATTTGCTGGTTGTCCGGTGATCGCAGGTTCTGCCTTGACTGTCAACGCCGCTGCATCACTGGTCACCGGTGTTCCACAATCTCCACTTACTTCTACAGTGTAACTGCCTTCATCAGTCTCTGCAGGGCTTGATATCGTATACGTGGAACTGGTCGCTCCTGATATGTCTGATCCGTCTTTTTTCCACTGGTAAAGCAATCCGTCTCCCGTCGCTGTCACACTGAAACTTACACTTGATCCCGGACACGTAATCTGATTTGCTGGTTGTCCGGTGATCGCAGGTTCTGCTTTGACTGTCAACGTCGCTGCATCACTGGTCACAGGTGTCCCGCAGTCTCCGGTCACTACCACAGTATAGCTGCCCTCATCTGTCTCTGCAGGGCTTGATATAGTATAGGTAGAACCGGTCGCTCCTGATATGTCTGATCCGTCTTTTTTCCACTGGTAACTTAATCCGTCTCCTGTGGCTGTCACACTGAAACTTACACTTGATCCCGGACACGTACTCTGATTTGATGGTTGTCCGGTGATTGAAGGCGGGGTACATTGTCCTTCCACCTTTCCTGCAAATAATGACAATAACAAAATCAGAAAAAAAGATGCATATATTTTCATTGTCATTCTTTTTCTTATTAGTCAATTTTATGCCTCGCTTGGTTGCATTTCTAAAACCTGAATTTCAGAAAGTATATCATGGAATTATTCTCATAACTGTTACTTCCGATAGTAATTATATTATCGGATTCATCAGAAACAACATCATTGGCAATTTGAGTTCCTGTTCCGCCGGTGATCTTTTTACGGCCTTCCACAGGCGTGCCAAAAGCATCTATGGAGAAAATAAGCAACCTGGCTGATAATCCTGTACCATACTGCCCTGCAAGCAGGAATGAACTGGATTTATACCTGGACATCGCCCTGATGGAATATGTAGTTAAAGATGGATCAATATCTATCTTATTCTCATATACAGGTGGATCATAAATATTACGCGCCATTTTCCAGATATAACCTTGCTGGTTAGTTCCTGCGTTTCCTGTTGTGCCGGCAATCAGGTACCCGTCGCTTAATACTTCAAAGTCGGATGCCGCTTCGTTGCTGGTTCCGCCCACTATCCTTGGCTGGGTGGTGCTTCCGTCTGAATTGACCCTTAAAAGAATAATATTATTCCCTGACTGGTCTGTTTCAGGACGATCCGAATTGTCTGTGGTCCCCACAACAATATATCCTCCATTCAGGTCAGGTTTGATTGCTACTCCTTCATCATTACCTATATAGCCCACCGCAGGGATAGATGCAAGCGGTTCAAGATTGTCTTTAATCCTCATCAGGAGGATATCCTTTTTGCCGGCTGCATTGCCGGCCTCTTCTGTTGCCGATTCCCTTTTTACATCAGTAGTTGCAAGCACAAGAAATCCCTCGGCTGTTTCAATGATATCAACACCATACTGGTTGCCAGGACTTTGATAAACTATTGAGTCAATTATTGAAAGATCGGAATTAAAATGAAAAACAATAATATCTTTCTGTGCTGCATCATCGAGAACATATCCAGTACATATAACTGTACCATCTTCAAGCACAATAACTTTGGATGCTGAACCCTCAGAGCTTCCCAAAGTCTTTATCCTGCCTGTTAAGTTACCATCAAATCCGGTTTTTAGAATTCCGGCTCTTTTAGGAGCATTATTTATCAGGCTCTCAGTAAGCTGTCCGCATATATAATAACCATCCTCACAAATGGCTATACTGTTACCTGTATCTCCATATGCTTCGCTGAAGAATTTCAGAATTATATCATCTTCATTCCCTCCCTTTTCACAGGAAGTAAAAAATATGAGAATGATCGCTGCGAATATCTTCCCTTTCATGTCCTGTTACTTTCTTTTTGAAGGTTTGTAGAAAATCTGGGTGTAGCCAAAGCTGAAATTCAGATCATTCAGATTGAAGTCATCATCTTTGTAATAATATCCCTCAAGCTGAGTGGCTGATTCTCCTCCCCTTAGGACCTGATTGTAAATCCCAAGGTTGCATCTTATTTCAAAATTCAGGTACCCTCTGGGTATTTTAAGTTTTATCCCTCCTCCGGCCTGTCCGAATATGTCCATTTTTATGCGTGAATCATTCCTGGAGATATCAGAGCTTTTCCGGTCTGAAAAACCAATAATATCACCTGATTCAAATGAAACGTTTTTTGCTGTTGAAGAAAGATCAAAAGCGGCACCGGCTCCGGCGCGGGCATAAGCTGTGAACTTACCGAAGGTTATAATACTATACGTTGCAGTAACAGGGACTTCAATCCTCTGCTGGATTTCACTGTAGTTGACTATTCCAATCCCAAGGAAGTCTTCTACATTCGTAAATGATGACTGTGAAAAGCCGCCTTCAATATTCAGATCAAGTTTTGAATTAATGGTAAATTTTGCTTCAAGTGAAACAAACAGGTTCAGTGCATCAGTGCTGTATTTTTTGCGAATCGGATCTGACGATACTGACTTAGGATTAATGAAAGTCAAAAAAGAAATATTCGTGCCGATATGGATAACAAGCTGGACAACCGGTTCTACATTGAAATTATTATAAAGGTGCACAAAGCTGGAATGATCTGTCGGACTTAACTGGTACTCCGGATTTTTTTTGAGGAATGCAAACATTGTCGAATCAGCCTGTTCATTTTTATCTTCAAACAGATATGTCTGGATCAGAAGCTTATAGGCAGCAAGTTCTTCTTCCTGCTTAAATCCTGATCTGAGACACTCATGAAGTATTTCAGGAACCTGTTCAACCTGCCCGTTGTCAAAAAGCGACTGTGCATTTTCAAGATTTTCAGCACAGGTCGTTGTTTCCTGTGGCAATAAAATAACAGGATAAAAGCCGATAACTGCAATCAAAAATAATCTGAGGATTTTTGAATAACTGGTCTTCATTCTGATTAGATCTTTATCTGATTACATTAACCTTTATATTATAATCCTTAACTGTACAGGTCTCCTTAACAGGAATATCCCTGGCTACATAAGTGTTCCACTCATCCTGTGTCATGTTCCTGGTAACAAGATCACAAATATGATCAACCATGTAATCTACATGCGAAGGCCGGCCGACAAGGTTCGGCGTACCAGCATATGTACCTGAAACGATGAGCCGGCCATCGGGACTAAAGTGCATCACAAGCACAAATCCCTCATTATCTGAAAAAGTGATCGGAGGTTCTGTAAGGTCGTCAATATTATTAAATATCTTAAGGGTCTTATCATTGCTGGCAGTAGCCATCTGCCCGAGTATCGGATTAAACTGTATATCATTTACCTGTGCGGTATGAGCTTTGACTTCTGAGATCTTTTTCCGGGTACTTATGTTCCACAATTCGACATTTCCGCTTACATCGCCTATTGCCAGTATATTATCATCAGGTTTGAAACGTATTGATTTTATATTTTTCCCTGAGGTTTCAATTCTGAAGTTCTCCGTGTTGTTATCCGGGTTCCAGACAATCACATTACCATTGCTGCTTATTCCTGCAAGGTGATTCCCGTTCGATGAGATGTCTATAGAAGTAATCTGCATGGTTCCCGTTGTAACGTTTGTACTTGTCCTGGCAGCCATATCCCATTTAAGTACTTTCCCGTCAAGCGATGCAGAATAAAGATATTTCCCGTCAAATGAAAAGATCAGTGATTTGATCTTCCCTGTGTGACCTGTCAGCTCATACTGGATATTGTTCCCTTTCAGCGGGATCATCCTGATTGAAGAGTTTCCGCTCCCGCATGCCAACCAGGATGCATCGGGGCTTATCGCAAGCACTTCTATTATATCCGTTCCGGAATAGATAACCTGGTAAGTCTGGTCTTTGCCATTTGGATTCCATTTGAGGACCTGTCCGTCATAGCCTGAAGTAAAGAATTCATTTTTCCCCGGCACAAATGCAATACTTTTTATTTCGCCATTGTGCCCTTTAAAGGTTTTATAGTTGA
>CAZLCF010000011.1:0-8722 GCA_964557905.1 uncultured Rikenellaceae bacterium
TAGATCATATATATGTTTTTATCAGCACAGAATGTGCCGCCCTGAATCCGGTTTTCAATACTCATATAAAAAGATATCCCCCTGGGCGTTGCTTCTATCTTGCTGATTTCCAGCGTTTCGTGACTCTTCAGTCCATAATTGGGCAGTATAAATGACTGTGAATAAGCAGTTATGAATCCGATTAATCCAAATAGTATTAGCACGCTTTTCTTCATCACGCTCTAAATAAAAACCGCAAGTTATAAAAACTCTGTGGAAATCTGTGCTAATAAGCAGTAGCCTGAGGATCAAAGTTACACCATCCGCTTGTCCAGTCTGTAGTTCCAAATGCTCCCAGATGTGTAACACTAGTGAAGTATGTGCCTGAAAGCTTCGTGTTAGTAAATGATGCACCTGTAAGGAAGTTTGAACCTGCGGCCGGAAGCAGCGGGGGAGCAGTAAGGGATAATGGGGACGAACCAATAATATCTGCAACTGTTTTGTTATCAATATTACCGCGTGAAGCATCCTCAAAATAGGTCTGTATCTCTGCCACACTGTAAGGAGTTGAGGGAGTACCGGAAACTGCTTCAAAATTTGCTTCCATTCCAGCAAGAATGGTTTTCTCAATCTGCAGCGTATTGTTGGCGGCCATCGTCGGTGTATTTCCCACCGTGCCGTCAAGGATCAGTCCTTTTGGCCAGCCGACAAATATTGAATTAAAAACTGAAAGCTGTGTTGATCTTCTGAGATGCATTGCTCTTTTATACAAACTGTTGACGTTTGTTGTACTGTTTGCATACGGACCAAAAAGTGTGACGTTTGAGAATGTAGGTGCAGTTACAGGTATTGTAAGCGAACCCTCAGCATCATTATCAGATTCAAAGCCGTTTGAACCTGACTGGTCTGCAACTGCAGGATCCCGGATACCAAGGGCAAACTGTACCTTTCCCCTGTAGCCGTTGTCAGTATCAAAATCGTCATCAAGACCGCGGAGGGCAACAATATATTTGCAGTTAACAGTTCCCCCGAACCACTCAAATGAGTCATCACCTGAATATGAAACCTGGATATGATCGATTGTAGTGCCTGATCCTACTGAATAAAGGGTTAATCCGTTGATCTCGCTGTTTGAGGTAGCAGTAAGCGCAATCCCGGGAAATTCAATTCTTACATACTGCAGAATGCCGGAATTATCAGCATCATCGTTACCGCCATAAAGTGATCCTATACCGCCCTCTGCCACACCTACACCAACCCCGCTATCGTGCTTGTTGGTTGTTGCTTTTCCGCATATCACAAGTCCTCCCCAGTCTCCTGCTGCTCTTTGTCTTGCAGGTTTATCAGATGTAAAAATAATCGGCTGGGAAGATGTACCTTGTGCCATTATCTTTGAGCCTTTTTCTATGATCAGGGCTCCTTTGGTTCCTGAAACTCCCTTGATTACAGTACCTGCATCAATTGTAAGTGTTGCATTGTTCTTCACATGAACAAAACCAGAAAGGAAATATCGTGCATTTGAGTACCATCTTGTGTCAGTGGTTATATCACCTGTAATAGTAATCTGCTGGCCGTTTGATGGGATGACAGTTATCCCGCATACTGCCTTCTTCGTTGTATCACTCATTGAAACAGCAGTTATCTCAGTTGTACCCAGAGCAACCCCGGTAACAATGCCATTATCAACTGTGGCAACGCTTTCATCACCTGATCTCCATTCAATATTAAGATTTGTAACATCGATCGGAGTGAAAATCACATTAAGGTCAACAGTTGATCCTATCATAACTTCTGCCGAGGTCTGATCGAGCTCAATAGCTGTTACCGCAATCTCTTTCTCACAGGAAGTTGCAATCATGGTAAAAATACCCAGCGTTGCAAAAAGCTTCTCAAAATTCATTTTCATCTTCATACTTCTTTATTTGGTTAATAATTTTATCTTTTTTACCGTTGAATCATGTTCTGTACTGTGAAAGTCAATTCACTAAAATTTTACCGATACTGTCAGAGAGAGATATCTGCCCGGGTTATATGATTTTGTCACCTGGGTTCTTTTAAAGTACTTAGAACCTGCTAGGCTGCCGTTGGTATATAGATCCATATCCACAAGGGCATTGATAGTCTGAACATATTCAACGTCCTCATTCAGTATATCCTTAATACCACCCTTAATTTCTACATTTTTACCTATCATCTTGCTGAAGGTCAGATCAATGACATTCCTCGGCATTTCGTAGATATCAGGTATATCTTCCCATTGATTGGGTGAAGGCCTGCCCACTGCCACAATCCTTCTTCCAACTATATTATAAAGGAGGCTGACTGAAAGATCGTTTCTACTGTTCTGGTAAAACAATCCTGCATTCACAATAAAAGGTGATTGTCCTTCAAGCGGCCGGTTTCTGGCAAGGGCATCTTCATCAAATTGCACCTTGCTTGTTATCAGCGAGCTGTTGAGGATCATGGTAAAGCCATTCATTCCGTTGATGAAACCGAGTGATTTTCTCAATTCAGCCTCGATACCGGCAGCATAAGCTGACTTCACATTCTCAAAAGAATATTGCGTAGGACTGTTGCCGAGTATTACCTGCTCAATAGGATTAATAAACTTCTTGTAAAATGCACCGATATTAAATGTCTCTCCGGTTGCCGGATAAAGTTCATACCTGATATCAAAATTATGAATATAAGCCTGTGTGATGTGAGGAGCACCATAGATGCCGGCATTCAATTCAAAATCAACGTAGTAGAAAGGAGCTATCTCCCTGAATTCAGGACGGTTTACTGTCATTCCGTAAGCAAACCGCAGGAGGTTCTTATCATTGAAATTGTAAGTCAGGTTGGCAGACGGGAACAGGTTGACTGTATCCCTGTCAACATCAACTTTTACCGTTGAACCCTGCTTGTAGCTCGAAAGAGTCTGTTTGTTCCTTTCAATCCTGACACCGGTATATAAATTCATCCTGGAACCTATCGGAACCTTTGCAGAAAGGTAACCTGCCATCTGCATATTTGAAGCTGTATAAGAATCCGACAAAGCAGTGATTTCCATAAGTTTGATACCGTCGGTCAGATTGATATTCTCATCAGTGAATATTTCATCAACAGGAAGAGTGGTCTGGCCAAAGAGAGATGCGGAGCTTCCCTTTGCATATCCGAAATTTCGCGCATTGAAATATCTCTGTTTGTTTTCAAAGTACAATCCTGTTTTCAGCTCAGGTGTAAATCCGTTGATATCCATCTTCCTTGTATAATTCAAAGAAGCTGAAACCGTATTCTCAAGGAGGTTAATCCACATCCTGGACTGGGAGGAAAGGTCAGCCTGGTCACCGAATATGAGCAAATACTGTGTGGTATCCACAAGGTCGCGAATATACCTGAAGCGCCTTGTGTCGGGTTCTTTCTTATTAGAATATGCATATCCAACGATCCAGTCAAGTTTTGTGTTTTCACTCTTTAATGAGTGTTCACCTGCCAGCTGTCCTGTGTATACTATACGGCTCACATAGCGCTGTTCTTCTGAATGTATGTATCTGCCGTCGTTATACCATTCCCTTCCTGCCCTTGAAGTAAACCTTGAAGTACCGGATTGGTTAAGCAGGTTACGAAACTCAAGCTTTATATTCTTCCCCAGGAGTACAGAAGTATTGTTCATCACAGCGATCCGTGCCGATTTTGAATATTGCCTGTCAGTAAACTGGTTCAGGTAGGAAGACTTGTCGTTTGCGAAATTATATATTGAATAATCAGTAATGTTCATATTATCGGAATTGTTTGACAGACTGTAATTTATTGCCGTTGTATTTCCGATTGTATGTGACCCAATCTTATACTTCCTTGTAATGCCTGTCAGCAGCTTCTGATCAGGATAGGCCAGTGTGGAAGAGGCGCTCCATTTGTTGTTAAGCTCTCTTCCCAGTGAGGTGATCCTGCCGCGTATAACGGGATTTGTAGCAGTTTCATAATCGTTAAGGTGAGCCGGCATTTCATCGGGCAAGGATCTTGAACCATCATCAAATCCCAGCCAGTCGGTCTTGCCTGATGCACCTTTATAAAATGTGCCGAAGGTTGTGCTTTCGCTGAAACCTGTACCATAGGATAGGAACCATCCGTTTTTGTCGGGCATATTTTTGGTGGAAATCTTTACAAAACCGCCTGCAAAATCAGCTGGGATTTCGGCTGCCGGCGACTTGAATATCATTATATTTTCGATGAGTGAGCTTGGAATTATATCAAACGAGAATGCCTTTACGTCGGCTTCCGAGCTTGGAGTGGCGGCATTATTGAGCCATACATTATTATATCTCTGCGCCAGCCCTCTCACTATCAGGAACCTGTTATCAATAATTGTTATCCCGGGTATTCTCTTTACCACTTCCGAAGCGTCCTTGTCAAGTGTTTTTGATATCTGCTGACCTGAAATGCCAGTTGAGACAAAAGGCGTTGCCCTGATATCCGTTATCATGGATATTTCGGTATTGGTATTCCTCACATCAGCAATCGTTATATCGCCAAGCGAAATCATGTTCTCCTCAAGTTCTGCACTGATGTTTGTTGTATTTCTGGTAGATACCCTGACATTTTCAATAGTTGCGGAAGTATAGGAAACGTATGACACCTTAAGGTTATAGATTCCCGGCTTGACATTATTAATGGTGAAGTTCCCGTTGATATCCGTTGCCGCACCGACAGAAGTTCCCTCTATCATGACAGTTGCGCCAATCAGGGATTCTGATCTCGATTTGTCTTTAACTGTTCCTGCAATTGTTCCTGTTTGGCTGTACAAATGAATGATAAACAACAGGTTAAAGAAAACTGAAGTAATAATTTTCAATGTAACCTTTTTCATATTTTTCTTATTGTTGGTTCCTTTATTATTTCCGAAGCAAATATCCAGTGAAACATTAAGAGAGCCGGTTACGAACCGGTAAAGGTTTATTTACGTTTATGTTACAGATAATAATGATTTGTAATAATATTGTAATATCAATATTCATTTAATGCAATTACCTTTGCAGCGGACAGATATCCTAAAACATGTTGAGATGGATCCAAAAGGCAAAAAGATCCTTATAGTGGATGACGAGGAAGATCTCTGTGAGATACTTCAGTATAACCTTAGTAATACAGGATATACGATAGAGGTTGCCCATTCTGCTGAAGAGGCAATCAAGAGAGATATCGGGAGCTTTGACCTGGTCTTGCTGGATGTTATGATGGGGCCTATGTCTGGATATAAGTTTGCTGATAAGCTTCGGAATGAAATGTGTATCACTGTTCCGATCATCTTCCTGACAGCGAAGGATAAGGAAAATGATATTCTGACAGGCTTTAGCCTTGGCGCTGATGATTATATTGCAAAACCGTTCTCTGTCAACGAATTAACTGCCAGGGTAAAAGCTGTTTTAAAAAGATCCCAGAAGGAGAAAGCCAGAAACCTGGCTATTATAAGATACGGTGCTTTTGAGCTTGATACCCTGAAAAAGAGGCTGATAATCAATGACGAAAAGATTGACCTGACAAGGAAGGAGTATGAGATACTGAAGCTCTTGCTTGAAAACCAGACAAAGGTATACTCCAGGGAGGATATCCTGGAAAAAGTCTGGGGCAACGATGTCATTGTTACCGACAGGACTGTTGATGTCAATATTACCCGACTGAGAACAAAACTGGGTACATATGGCCAGAATCTGAAGAATAAATCAGGATATGGATACTTCTTTGAATTCTGATCAGAAATCCGCTATGCATCCGACAAGGCAAAGATTCAGAAATAATCTTCTCTTATTTTATTCTGCAATCTTTCTGATTATTGCAGTGCTTATTATTTCTTATCTCTATAGCCGTGAAAAAGAATACCGGATATCAACTTTGAATGATGAGCTTTACAACATCACTAAGATAGTCGATAACTATATTAATATCAATTCAATATACCAAACCGGGAATTATCATCAGATAGATTCTCTTTACGCACTTCTTCCTTTACCCAATCTTCGCATTTCAATTATAGATACTACAGGTAATGTTCTGTATGACAGTTCTGTTCCTGAATATGAAAACATGGAAAACCATAAATCAAGACCTGAAATAATTGAATCGGGGAGATCAGATTTCGGAACTGCCGTCAGGCAATCAGGCACAACCGACCAGGAGTTTTATTATTATTCCAGGTTTTATACATGGTATTATATCAGGGCTGCTGTTATTTATGATGTGAACATTGCCAATTTCCTTAAGGCAAATCTTAATTTCCTGTTTATCCTGCTTTCCCTTTTCATAATTGTAGGTATTGTACTGCTGATAGTCACAAACAAGTTCGGTGAATCCGTAACGCGTCTTAAAGATTTTGCAGTCAGTGTAACTCATAACGAACCTTTTGAATCGAAGTTTCCCAGAAACGAGCTTGGGATAATCGGTGCGGAAATACTTGATATCTATAATAACCTTTTATCAGCAAAGAATGATCTGGCAAATGAGAAAGAGAAGCTGGTGAAGCACCTGAATGCCCTTAACGAAGGGGTGGCATTTTTTTCTCCTGATAAAAAGATCAGTTTTAACAATGACCATTTCCTACAGCTGATGAATATGATCTCGGGTGACCTGAAGATCTTTTCATCCAACTTTTTTGAAATCCCTGAATTCAGTGAGATTATAGATTTTGTCGATAGGAATTCAGACAATTTCCAGCCAGATTCTGATCTTCCAATGACAGAGTACCACTTAAGCAAGGACGGAAGGTTTTTCAGGGTCCAGTGCGTGATCTTCAATGACAGAAGTTTCGAGGTTATTTTAAGCGATGTCACCAAAATAAGCAAGAACAAGCTCATCAAGCAGCAGATGACATCAAATATCGCACACGAGCTCAAAACACCGGTTTCATCGGTAAAAGGGTATATTGAAACCCTCCTGAATGATAATGATATTGAGCCGAAGAAACAGAAATATTTTCTTGGAAAAGCGCTTGCGCAGACTGACCGGCTTACGGGACTTATAAACGATATCTCTGTTCTGAACAAAATTGAGGAGGCAGGAGATACCTTTCAGACAGAAAAAGTCAAAATAAGAAAAATTGTCAGGGAAGTGAGGGACAATTTCAAATCGGCGATTGACTCAAGGCACATGAAGGTTGTTTCGGATATAGATGACAACGTGATAGTTAAAGGCAACAAATCGCTTATCCTGTCAATATTCCAGAATCTTCTTGAGAACTCAATTAACTATGCCGGTGACAATAGTACTATTAATATTATGGTATATAACGAGGACAAAAGATTTTATCATTTCTCATTTTCAGATAATGGTGTTGGAATTCCGCTGGAACATTTAAACCGGGTTTTTGAGCGGTTCTACAGGGTCGATTCCGGGAGGTCGCGTAAGAGCGGCGGCACAGGGTTAGGGCTGGCAATTGTCAAAAATGCGATTCTTCTTCACAAGGGAGAAATATTGGTCAGGAACAAGACAGGCGGCGGGACCGAATTCCTGTTTTCACTTCCTAAAAGCTGATCCTGTCAGAAAATCGCATTGAAAATATAATACATCACAGCTCCGATAAGTGCTGAAACAGGAATCGTTAGTATCCATGCCCAGAAGATCTTTCCAGTCACACCCCACTTTACAGCAGTGAGTCTTTTGGTTGCTCCGACACCAATAATTGAACCGGTTATGGTGTGAGTTGTGCTCACCGGAATCCCAAAATGAGTTGCACCAAAAAGTGTAAGGGCTCCTGCTGTCTCTGCACAGAATCCTTCAAATGGCTTAAGCTTTGTGATCTTCTGCCCCATCGTCTTGACGATCCTCCATCCCCCGAATAATGTCCCAAGGGCAATTGCAGCATGGCATGATAACACTATCCAGAGATCGATAGGTGCATCTTTGGCAACCTGATTTGTTGCTATAAGGGCAACCCAGATGATCCCCATTGATTTCTGGGCATCATTTCCTCCATGACCAAGGCTAAATGCGGAAGCAGATATAAGTTGCAGCCGGCGGAACCAATGGTCAACTCCGGATGGTGAATAATTCTTTACAACGTGAAGGACTATTACCGAAATGACGAATGCCATTATCATACCTAACAGCGGCGCAACAACAATGAAAATAACTATTTTAATAACTCCTGCATAAATCACTGATCCGAATCCATATCCTGCTACAGCTGCACCAACCAATCCACCGACCAGGGTATGTGATGAACTCGATGGCAATCCCATCCACCAAGTAATCAAGTTCCAGATAATAGCAGCCACTACCGCCGCAGCTATCAATTCAAGGGTTATAATCTCGGAATTTATAACACCCTTTCCTATGGTTGTGGCTACTTTAAGAGGGAAAATCAGAAATGCCAGAAAGTTGAATGTAGCTGCAAAACCAACGGCAGCTAATGGTGATAAAACTTTTGTTGAAACTACCGTCGCTATTGAATTTGCCGAATCGTGAAATCCGTTAATGAAATCAAAGATGAGAACCAGGACTATAACAACGATTAGGAATGTCATACCAAGCATGAGTTGACATTACGAAATTACCTGATCTCCTGTTACAAATAAATTATAGCCTGTTAAGTTATTGTTACAAAATGAGGTTGATTATTAAAATACAGATAGTTAATTAATTACAATAGTATTACCCACCCCCAGCTCAAAATAATTCTCTCCGAATGAATCTTTGAACATCTGGATCTGTTTCTCTCCTGTACAGTGAGTAGCTCCGCACTTAATGACTCCAATGGCCTTCATTTCTG